>SLHT01000018.1 GCA_007136055.1 Syntrophomonadaceae bacterium | reverse complement strand
GAAGATTTGGGAGATATCAAAATCGCTTTTGACCAGGGTATTGCAAATTTTGTAGATGGTAAAGCGATTGATTTTCATGATGGTCCGCAGGCCGGTTTTTCGATAACCGATCCTGTGGCCGATAGTAAAGGCCCAGCGTGCGATGGAGGATGTTGTTAATTCTGTGATGGATGCAATAAAACAGGAGGAAAGCTAATGGCTACGAAAAAAGAGCAGGTATACAGGTGCCAGGTTTGCACCAACGTGGTTAAAGTTGTTGAGGAAGGTGTAGGAACCTTGGTCTGCTGTGATAAACCGATGGAATTGGAAGCTAAAAAATAAGCGCCCTTATTCCACGTGTTACGGCAGGTAAAATAGGCCAATAAAAGCCGGGTTTTGCTGTTTAGCATAAAGCCCGGCTTTATTAGTTATTAAACTATTATCTGCTGGCCGAAAGGATATCAATTGGAAAGGACACTAGTGAAACAAAAGAGGGAGCAGCGCTGCAGTAACCATGGTCAGACCGGTAAGCTGATAAATCTGGATTGTTTTTACATTTGCTTCAATCAACCTTGGGATGTCATTGAAATGCCTGCGTGCCACAATAACTGCTCTTAATGCCAGGGGTAGACTAACCAGAGGCAGGAGCCAGAAAAGGTTCAGGGTGAAGATACATAGTACCAGCAGGGAGATATAAGCCAGACCGAAAAGAAAGGCATATACATTGACTGCTCTCTCTTTACCGAGACGCACCACTCCGTTCATTTTACCGCCTTTTAGATCGGCTTCATAATCGGGATACTGGTTAATCCAAAGCACATTGGCAATAATAAAACCTAAGGGAAATGAAGCAATCACTACCTCGGGGGAAATGGAGTGAGTCTGGACGAGGTAAGTGCCCGTGGTGATCAGTGGTCCGAAAGTAAGACCGACAACAAGTTCACCCAGTCCGCGGTAGGCAAACTTAAAGGGAGGCAGGCTGTAAAAGAGAGCGAAGAAGACGCCGGCCAGCCCAAACCAGAACACATTGAAATCTCTGGCCAGGACTACATAAAAACCGAGCAGGCAGCCGCTGCCTGTGGTAATTATCCCGATAACCAGGTTTTCTTTAAGTGACAGTTTACCGTCGATAATTGTTTTTTTCCCTCCGCTAAAAGGAGTTCTTTTGTCGGGAGAAACAAACCGATCAACCCCGCTTAAATAATCGATGTATTCGTTAATGGCATTCTTTCCGATTTCAAGAAGATAGATGGCAGCTGCTCCGATCAAAAACCAGGGCCAGCTAAAGCTGCCCAGGGTGGTGAATGCTAAAGCTCCACCGACTGCCATCGGGATTGTCGAGGCAATCCATATCTTAGGGTCGGCAATTTGCCAGAACCCTTTCCACAGGCGCTTCAAATCACTTATGTTCATAACACACAACCTTCGCTAAGGTTAACGTTTATTACTTCTCATCTTTATTTCAGTTTCGCCTTTCGTTGAAAGGCAATTTAAGGCTGCTTAAGTCTCTGCTTTTTCCTTATTATCTTTGTCAAGACCGAAAGCCTTGTGCACTGCCCTGACGGCAAGTTCCCCGTATTTTTCCTCGATCACACAGGAAATGCGGTATTCGGAAGTGCTGATCATCTCGATATTTATATTCTCGGCAGAAAGGGAATGGAACATGCGCGAGGCTACGCCGGGATTGGTTTTTATGCCAATACCCACGGCGGAAACTTTTACAATGTTGTTAGCAGCAAGCATCTTCTGGGCATCAATCTCCCGGGCCACTTCGTCAATCAGTGTTTTTGCTTTATCCAGATCGGTGGTCGGTATTGTAAAAGTAAAGTCGGTGTAGCCGTCAATGCTGGCATTCTGGATGATCATATCGACATTGATTGCCGCATCAGCCAGGGGCGATAAAATTTTATGAGCAATTCCGGGTCGATCGGGAACCCGGATCAAAGAAATTTTCGACACGTCTTTTTCCAGGGTAACTCCTTTAATAATTGAGTTTTCCATAACTTCCTCCTCGTTGACTATCCAGGTATTCTTATCTCCCCCGAAGGATGATTTGACAACCAGGGGAACCTGGTATTTTTGAGCAAGCTCTACCGAACGGGAATGCAGGACTTTTGCTCCCAACCCGGCCAGCTCCAGCATCTCCTGGTAGGATATAATCTTTATGTGGCGGGCCTTGGGGCAAATATTTGGATCTGCCGTATATACTCCATTTACATCAGTGTAAATTTCACAGCAGCCTGCGTTGAGCGATGCTGCCAGGGCTACGGCCGTCGTATCGGAACCGCCGCGTCCCAGGGTGCTGATGCAGCCCGATTCGGTTACGCCCTGGAAACCGGCCACGACCGGGATGATATCCTCACTGAGAATATGTTCTATCCTTTCGGTCTGCATCTCGATAATACGTGCTTTGGTGTGGACATTATCAGTAATTAAAGGAAGCTGAAGCCCCATCAACGACATCGCCTTATGGCCAAGGCTCTCTAAAGTAATGGCCAATAATGCGGCGCAAACCTGTTCTCCCGTTGCGACCAGGGCATCCTGTTCCCTGCCGGAAGGGTTGTTGGATATTTCGGCAGCTAGGTTTAACAGCTGGTCGGTTTGCCTTCCCATTGCGGAAACGACTACAGCGACCTTGTTCCCCTGGATTTTGGTTGATGCTACTTTCATGGCCACACGGCGAATATGATCGGTGGAAGCAACTGAAGAGCCACCGTATTTCTGAATAATTAAAGACACTGTCATCACGCACCTTTGCTGTAGCGGTTGCCGGCTTTTTAAAATGAATGCTAATATTTTCTCATATTTAGCACGGTGGCACAAGAATTATTTTCTGTTTTGTGTTTTAAATCATCTCCAGAAAGGCCTGCAGCCTGGTTTTAATTGAGCCGGCGGGCTCAAAACTGTAATTATCGTCGATCAAAAGCATCGGCAGTCCTTCTTTTTTCAGGTAGTCACGCAGATCGGGGTAGTCAAATTTATGCGGGTCACAGAAAGATATGCAGTAGCCGATTACCCCGTCAACGTTATATTCACGGGCTCTTTGCAGCAAATAGTCGAAACGGTTTACACCGGGGCCTCGGTCTGTGCGGGGGCATTGAAAGTTAACGAAGTAATGATCCGTCAATCCATCATAAGGATTTTCAGTTAAAGGCACATCTTTTTCCCATACCCGAAAACCAATACAGGTGTCGTCGGCTACTATCCTGCCACCTGCTTCTTCGATCATCAGCAGCAGGGAGGGATCGTCCATAATGCTGCCCCAGAGCATAATGCGAGGCGCTTTCTCTTCTCTTGGTTTGCGCAGTTTAGTTTTTGCCAGTTTTTCCTCCAGCAGAATTGTAAAATCATCAGGTGGCAATGAGCCGCCGTAAATGAGCAGGTTAAGAATATCACTTCCTTCAACAGCTGGTATAGTTTCTTTGCGCAGGTTATATAGCTCCCGTACCAGGGTGCGGTTGCGGTTATAGGTGGCCACAGTTTCTTTTAAAGCGCTGGGTGTTACCCTGGTTGCCGTAAATTTTTCGAGACTTTCCTGAAAGAAGCCGAGCTCGCGTTTGAAGAAATCCTGTCCCCAGGGACTGACCTGGTGTGGAACGTTAAACATGTAAGAATAGGGTAGGGGGTGGTAATAAGTCCAGATTCCGTAGAGACGCTGGATCATATCACAGCTATGAGAGATAACCAGGCCATCTAAATATTCGAGCTCTCCTCTTACTGCCCGGGCAAGGATATTGCGCACATAGGTGCAGCCATATGGTTCGACATATGCGTCTGCTGCGGTATTATCTTCTCCCGGGCGTCCGGTAATGCGAAAGGGGATGGCTCCCGAGGCGCTGATTATTTCAGGTGGCGCAAAGCAGCATAAATAGCCAATTACAGGTTTTCCGCTTTCTGCTTTTATGCGGCGGATTCGTTTTTCGCTTTCTACTGCAGCGTTACTTAAATGGGTGGTAATATGATTATTGGCAGTCATTTATTTATCCTCCCCCGGCTGCTTTATCCATAGTTTCCAGGAAGGCATGCAGCCTGTTTTTAATCTGGGCATCCGACCAGAGACGGGGATCAGCCATATCGCTTTCGAAAATTAATGAAGGGACCCCCAGCCGGGCCAGCCTGTTTTTAGTGTGCACTTCGCCGAAAGATACAGCCCGGCAGGAGCGGGTCAGGTGCATCAGGGCGCCGTTTAAACTGTAATCTTCAACAAGTTCATCTAACAGGCTGCTGCCGGAAAAACCACCAAAGACAGCGGGGTTGCACAGCTCGGGCATTGTTTCCGCACCGTAGTCGTGCATTTTGACGGCCCGCTGCCAGGTTCGCCTGACGATTGCTTCCAGTGGGTCACTTAAATCGACTTCAAAGTAATCCCCAACGTTGTAAGTTGATTCGTAAGCAACAATCGCGCCCAGGGATTCCAGGTAGTTAAAGATACCCATGTTAAACCAGGGTGGCAGGCCGAACCAGATCAAACGGTATTTTTCTTCTTCTACTATACCCACCTTACGGTCGACGCGGTCTTTAACTTCTTCGTACATTTCCTTATAAAAATCGACCGCTTCTTGATCTCCTACCAGGTACATCTGGGGGATAATCGAGTGGAAGTAGTCGGTTGAGCCCATCGGGCAGGGTACAGCCTTGCGCAGGGCCAGGGTATCACGCCAGTAGCCCAAAGCTTCATGTGAAAGGGCCAGGGTTTCACGCAGCAAATTCAGGTCTAGTTTTTTACCGGTGTGTTTTTCCATAAAATCAATCTGACCGGCTAAATCTTCTCTGAGCAAAGCCAGGTAGTGTTCTTCGATGCGCGGGTCGCGGGGGTCGATATCCCAGGGTGGGGCCAGGGGGTCGCTGCTGTAAACGGGAACGTTAAAAAAACGGGTGGCAATTGATTGGAACCATTTCCAGCGCGGTTCGCAGATAAAACCAGAGCCAAGCAACATAGAAGGTGTGCCCATTCCGCCGGGCAAGGGCGATTCTTCGGGGGGTTCTCCCTTGTCCTTGGTTAACTTACAGTAACCCATGGTGTTAGTCACATATGAGCAGAGTTCCTGGGAATACCCGTCTCCTTCGGCGACCTCGATAAAATGCGGGGCAACCAGTCTACTGGCGCACATAGTGCCGAAGTTTTCAGGCCATTCAAAAAGCAGGTCAAAAGCTTTCAGCAGTTCAGGGGGCACTCCGACCATGCACCAGGCCAACGGTTCATCGCCGCTAAAGCGACGCTCCATCTGGCGCATAAAAAAGCGCGGCAGCATCTCTTTCATTTTCCGGGTTGTCTCCAGGTGCCGCTTTGCCCGGCTCATTTCACTCTGGTTCATTAGGCTGCCTCCTTATAAAGTAAACTGCTTTCAATAATTCTTTAAAACGTTTCTATATCCTGCTCTGGCAGCAACCCTGGTCAAATCTTTTTATATCTCCTAATTAAATTGTGCTGATTACTATTTGCCTCCGACCGCCAATTTTAAATGGCACAAGAGGTGTTGCGGGTTAATCAGTCTGCCTTGAAATTGTTACAGTAATCTTTCAAGAGCGTTAATATTGCAGAGGATTTTTGTAACGTGCGCATCAGAAAGAAGAAAGTATCTTTAATTGACAGCAGGCATCTTACATGCTACCTTATTACTATTCATAGCGAGAAGGAGCGGATATCATGAGTAAGTTAAAACTGGGTCTGCCGGCCGGCAGCCTGCAGAGCACGACCCTGGAGATTTTTAAAAAAGCCGGCTACAATATACAAATCGGGGAACGCTCATACTATCCTTATATCGATGATGAGGAAATTGATTGCGTCCTGATGCGGGCCCAGGAAATTCCGAAATACGTAGAAGACCAGGTTCTCGATGTCGGCTTAACTGGAAAAGACTGGATTAATGAAACGGCAGCCGATGTCAAGGAGCTGACCGATCTGCATTATTCGAAACGTGGCTTGAGGCCAGTACGCCTGGTTTTAGCGGTTCCTCTGGATTCTGATATTCAAAAAGCCGAAGACCTCGAGGGAAAGCGTATTGCGACAGAGCTGGTCGAAAGCACCAGGCGTTATCTTGAAGAAAAAGGGGTTAGCGCTACGGTTTCCTTTTCCTGGGGGGCAACAGAAGTCAAACCGCCCCTGCTGGCTGATGCCATAGCCGAACTGACAGAAACCGGCCGTTCTTTGAAAGCTAACCAGCTGCGTGTTATTGAAACAATCCTTGTTTCTACTCCAAGGGTCATTATGAACCATAATAGCTATAATGATACCTGGAAGCGGAAAAAAGTAGAACGGATGGTTACCCTTCTGAAGGGCGCTTTGCTTGCGGAACAGAAGGTTATGTTGAAAATGAATGTTCACAGCAGCAACCTGAAGAAAGTAATCGATTTGCTCCCCGCTTTGCGCCAACCGACTATTTCTAATCTTTGTGCCGAGGAATGGGTAGCTGTGGAAAGTGTCGTTGAAGAGAAGAAAGTTCGTACGCTGATTTGTGAACTGCAGGATGCAGGGGCAGAAGGCATCCTGGAGTTTCCGATGAACAAGATAATTCCTTAAAGATAAGGAACAGAGGGGTGAATGTTTTGGAAGAAAATGATAAGCAAATGGAAAAGGAAATGGAAAAAGAAGAGAAAAAGACTATTGGTGAAAATATGCAGAATGTGCTTAAACCGCAGTTTTTATTAGGTGTAATTGCTTTTCTTGCGGTAGCAGTAATTGTTTTAATTGTCATGCTGGTCCAGCAGCCGTCAGCTAAGACAATGCAGGGTCAGGCTGTGGCCACGGTCAATGGCGAACCGATTATGCAGGATCAATTATTTGACGCCATGTATGCTCAGGGGGGTCGGGAAGCACTCGATCAATTGATTACCAGGCAGTTAATATTTCAGTTAGCCGAGAGTGAAGGAATTGCTGTCAGTGAGGATGAGCTGGAAGAAGAAATCCGGTCTATAGTTGATGAAAGTTTCCAGGGGGACCAGGAACAATTTGAAATGGTTCTCGAGCAATATGGCATCAGTTTTGATGCTTTTAAAGAAGATGCCCGCCTAAACCTGTTGGTTCGCAAGGTAGCTATGGATAATATTGATACATCGGACGAAGAAGCCCGCAGGTTCTTTGAAGAGCATAGTTACATGTTTGGACAAGAAGAAGAAGTAGAAGCAAGGCATATACTGGTTGAGAGTGAAGCCGAAGCAGATGAAGTTGTTGCCCTTTTAGGGGAAGGCGAAGACTTTGCTGCCCTGGCCGAAGAGTATTCAACCGACCTTTCCAACAAAGATGACGGAGGATACCTGGGCTTTTTCGGGCGGGGAATGATGGTCGATGAATTCGAGGAAGCGGCTTTTTCCTTGGAAATCGGGGAAACAAGCGCTCCTGTTGAGACCAGTTTTGGTTTTCATATCATTGAAGTTCTCGACAAGAGTGAAGCCGAAGAGGTTGCTTATGAAGATGTTAGAGCTGAAGTTGAAGAATTAATGGTAGAACAGAATATTACGACAGTGATAAATGAAGTGGTCCAGTCGCTTCATGAAGAAGCCGAGATTGAATTCTTGCTCGAACAATAAGAGTCGGAATATGGATGCTTCAAACCCGGCTGGATCGCCTTTTATGGCGTTTTGAACTGGCCAGCCTGATAACAGAACTATGGGCCTGCTGCTCAATTGAATCGTCGAGTTGTGCAGGTTGAAAAACCTGGTTGCGGTAACTGAGTGCTTTTTCCAGTAAGTTGTCTGTCAGCCAGGGATTTTTAGGCAGTAGTGAACCGTGAAGATAGGTGCCGATTACATTTTTGTAAACGGCGCCTTCTTTTTTATCGGCACCGTTATTACCGTAACCAACCAGCACTTCTCCCAACGGCTGCAAGTTTGGCCCGAGATAAGTTTTTCCTGCATGGTTTTCGAACCCGACCAGGGTTTTGGGGGGGTTCCAAAGTGAACAGTTAATCACTGCGTTGCCGATCAGTCTTTTCGGGCCTGCCTCCGTGTAGAATTCGGCAATTTCCAGGCCTCCGATTTTCTCCCCCCTGCCGGTTGTGTAGTAATAGCCGAGCAGCTGGTATGAACCGCAAACTGCAAAAACGGCCATGCCCTCTTCAACCGCCTGGCGCATTTCGGTTCGGTGGTTTTTTAAATCTTTGGCAACCAGCTTCTGGTCACTATCCTGGCCCCCTCCCATAAAAAGTAAATCGCAGCAGGAAAAATTTATCCTGCCGCCAGGCTCAACCGGAACTACTTCAATATCGATGCCGTGCCACTCAGCCCGGCGACATAGGGCCAGCATGTTGCCCCGATCACCGTATAGATTTAAATGTGCGGGATAAAGATGGTAAATTCTAATTATGGCCAATTTATTCCTCCCAGTAAGGTTTGCCAAGGCCCTTTTTATTTAAGATACTGCGTATCTCGAGCATTGCAGTATAGGTTGGGAGAATGAAGAGTTTGCCTCCGCCCGGGATTTGCTCCAAAGCTACTTCAATTGCCTCAGCTGTGTTCTCCTCGATTTTAAATTTTGCGGGATCGAGACCGGCATACTTAAAGCGCACAGCCATATCCCAGGCCCGCAGTCCCGACACGGTTACACTTGACAATTTATCTTTAACAGAAGAAAACTGTTCAAAATCTACATCCCAGAGCCATGATACATCAGTACCGTCGGCTATTTTATCATTGATCGTTACCAGGATGTTGATCTTATCTGCCTGACCCAGGATAGTCCTCAAAACCTCATTTGCGCCGACCGGGTTTTTAATTAGAGCTATGATTATTGTTTTGCCATCCAGCTCAAAAAGTTCCATCCTTCCGAAGGAAGGAATAGACTTCTCAAGGGCCACTGCAATATCAGGGTTTGATATATTCAAGGCTTTTGCGCAGGTGATGGCAGCCAAAAGATTGTAGAGGTTATAGTTTCCCATCAGGGGGGAATTAACTTTTATTTCTTCACCGGGAAGAGTGATTTGCAGTAATGGTTTACCGTCGAGGCTGGTTTTGCAGTCAGTTAGTTTTACATCGGGCTCCTTCCGTTTATAGCCACAGGAAAGGCAATGGTAATGCCCGAGGTGGGCATAAAATATTTTTTCATAGGCAAGCTTTTCATTACAGATTGGACAGGTTTTAATGTCCCGTCCGGTGTTCTCAAAAGTATCAGTGCTAAGGTTGAGCTCCAGGCCATAAGACCACCTTTTTTTGCCGCAATTTTCTTCAATACTGATCAGTGAAGGGTCGTCGGCGTTGAGCACTTCAAACCCGTACTCAGGTTGTGATTCCATACCGCTTTTTATAGCATCTCGGATATGATCGATTTCTCCGTAGCGGTCCAACTGGTCTCTGAAGATATTAGTTATAATTATTCCCCGCGGTCTGATGCTTTGCACTACTTTCGGAAAAGCGCCTTCGTCTACTTCTATTACCGCAAAGTCTCCCGGCATATGTCCCGTCCAGGATGAAGCTGCAATCAGCGCTGAGGCCACTCCCCAGGACATATTAGATCCCGACTGGTTATGGACACAATTATAACCGGCTTCCTTGAGGATGCCGGTTATCAGGGCAGACGTTGTTGTTTTTCCGTTTGTGCCGGTAACGATCAGACTGCCTTCTGGCAGCAGTCCGGCCAGGGAAGAAGAAATTCGCGGGGCAACTTTTAAGGCCATTCTGCCGGGGAGGGTTGTCCCCCCGCGGCCGAAAACCCTGGTTAAAGCGATCAGAGATTTGCCGATCCAGATACCAAGCAGTAATTTGATTTGAAGTAAGGGGTTATTTGAACTGCCTGGTTTAGTATGCTGCCCTTTCATATTTTGCACTTCCGACCTCTCAGATCTCAAGGCTTAAAATTTAGCCATGCACTGCACCATATCGGCCCTGGTTACGATACCGACAAGCTTGCCGTCGTTGTTTACTACCGGGATACGGTTAATGTTGCGGCGGCTCATAAGTTTTGCGACGTCAGGCGCATCTGCATCTTCATTTACGGAATGGACTTTTTGGGTCATCACTTCTTTGACCTGTGTTTTACCCAATAAATCGTAACCTTTACGCATACTGGCCAGGTCACCTATATCAGAATAAGGTGACACCCAACCGGAAAGGCTGGTGTGGGTAACAATGCTTAGCTTCTGTGAGTAGCGAATAATATCGGTATCAGAAATAATGCCAACTACTTTGTTTTGATCATCAACGACAGGAAACCCGCTGATTTGTTTTTCGGCCAGTATCTCAATGGCTTCTTTTAGGGTTTTCTCACCGCTTATACTGATTGCCGGAGAGCTCATGATATCTTTTGCTTTGTACATATTACTACCTCCCGGAATATTAAAGGCCTGGTGACAAGTGTTTTTCAGAATTCCTTCAAAGCAGGTTAGAAGTTCAAGGTTAGCAGTTCATAAATAAAACATGTTCCGCTAAGCTATTCTACAAGTTGCTCCAGTTTCCTGCTTTTGTTAATAGGGTTTCGCAAATATCTTAACCCCGGGAATCTTTAAAAGCCATTGCATCGATGAATATATCCTGGAAATCAGTCCGGGTTGAAAGCTCAAGATGCTCAACCCTGTGGGGAAGTGCCCGGGCTCTTTCACGTATAGTTTTTGAAGCAAGGGCCATTCTCGAGCCGTCGCCGGCGGCGTTGCCGATAGCAATTATTTTTTCAGCAGGAAGCTGGGGAAGCAGGCCGATTGTTAAGGCACTTTCTTTGCGTACGTAGTTCCCAAAAGCGCCGGCCAGCAAAATCTGGTCTAAGTCTTCTTCATTAAGTCCCGCTTCCTTAAGCAGGATCATCAGGCCGGCATAAATAGCGCCCTTGGCCAGCTGTAGTTCGCGTAGATCGCCCTGAGAAAGGACAATATCGTCTCCGGTGTCGGAATCTTTTGCGGCAACCAGTACAAATTCATATCCTCCGATGCCGCTACGAAGCCTATCTTTAAAGTGGTTGGGTACCTTTTCAGGGTTTTCAACAGGATTTATAAAACGTCCACTCGGTTCAACCAGACCGGCATCGAGCAAGGCTGCGGCGGCATCGATTAAGCCGGATCCGCAGATACCGCAGGCAGGGACATCATCGATTGTACTCAGTTTAATTTCACCATCTGTGTAATCAACAGATTCAATTGCTCCGGCCGCTGCCCGCATGCCATGTTTGATCTGGGCGCCCTCAAAAGCTGGCCCTGCAGCAGTTGAGCAGGCCATCAGCCTGCCGTTAGCTGCTAAAACAAGCTCACCATTGGTGCCGATATCAATCGCGGCGCAGTTGTCCTTACGCTGGTCCATGTCGGCAGCCAGGATTACTCCGACTGTATCTGAGCCGACATAACCGGCAATGTTAGGTAAAAATGTAATCATTGCGGCAGGGTTAACCTTCAGTCCCAGTTCAGACGCTTCAACCTCCAGGACGCGGCTGTAAGCGGGAACAAACGGAGCGGGGGCCAGGTAAGTCGGATCAACGCCCATGAAAAGATGGCTCATCGTCGTGTTGCCGACAGCGGTCACTTCATAGACGCGATCGCGGGCGACCCTGGTTTGCTTTAATAAATCTTTAATAATATTGTTAGCAGCTTCAAT
Source organism: Syntrophomonadaceae bacterium (assembly GCA_007136055.1). Lineage (GTDB taxonomy): Bacteria > Bacillota > Dethiobacteria > DTU022 > DTU022 > T3SED10-7. The sequence goes on along the minus strand of SLHT01000018.1, from coordinate 868 downwards.
CACTTTGTCCTGCAGCTGTTTTAGATTTTCTTTGCTCTCTGATGCATGAGTAATCCGTGAAATAACATCAGCCCCGTACGCATTCTGTGGGTTGGTTGTTGCCGCTACAGCCTGTACTGAAGCAGTTTTCAAGTCAAGCAGTGAGCCCATAATTGTAGTTGTCCCGATGTCGAAAGCCACCCCGTAAATTTGATCGCTTGTATCTCCGGGTTCAATTGAAATAATTCTGCTGCCGGCCATGGCAGCTGTTACAGCGAAGGAATTATTTCTTAATAAGGCAGGTAAGTGAGAAAGTTCTCGAAGCTCAATAGTAAGTTCTGGTTTTTCCAGGTGGTCAAGTAGCCGCTCTAAGTCGGCAGTCTGGTCTTTAACGCTTGGACGACTCAGTTTTACAGCAGCTTTCTCAACCATCGGTTCGGCAGTTAGATCTTCAACTCCGCCGGCCAGGGTTGTTTTGCGCAGGTGGGCATCCTTTTGGATGGGAACTTCAATAACAATATCCTGGTCTACACTTCTTTGACAGGCCAGAACCCAACCCGATTCCAGATCATTAGATGAAATATGCTTTTTCTCCGCCGTTGTCGGTTCGATCTTGCCGCCATCGGTAATTTTGACCCGGCACTTTCCGCAGGTACCCCTGCCTCCACAGTCACCTTCAATATACAGGCCGGCCTGATCAGCCGCTTTAAGTAAATTTGCTCCTGCTTCAACGTCGATTTCTTTGTTCTGCGGGGTAAACTTAATTTTTGGCATTATCTTGAACTCCTTTTTCAACAAAATAAAGCAACCTGTAAGCAGGTTGCTCCTTCAATATGGTGCGCCCGCAGGGATTCGAACCCCGACTTCAGGCTCCGGAGGCCTGCGTGAT
>SLHT01000105.1 GCA_007136055.1 Syntrophomonadaceae bacterium | reverse complement strand
GTTGTCCTGGGTTATGAAAAAAGCGATATTAAAGATATTAGCGACCTGGGCCGTATTGGTTTCTATACTCCCGGCGGTGAATACCTGCAATTGGACCAGGTTGCCGAACTCTCTGAGGCTTTTGGTCCACAGAGTATTCCGCGCGAAAACCAAAAAGTGGTAGGCCAGCTGCAGATGGATTATCGCAATACCGACCTGGGCACAGCAACAGAAGCAGCTCTTGAGGGATTGCAGATTCTGGCCCTGCCGGAGGGCTATGAAATAAAACCAGCAGGCAGTTTTAACCTGATGGGCGATATAATGTCTGAGCTACAGCTGGTGGTTGTGATGGCAGCTTTGCTGGTTTACCTGGTAATGGCCGCCCAGTTTGAATCGCTGCTGCATCCCTTTATTATCATTTGCAGCTTGCCCCTTGCTTTCACAGGCTCCATTGCCGCACTGCTCATTACCGGCAACAGTATAAGTATACCCGCCATGATCGGGCTCGTTGTTCTCTCAGGCATTCTTGTTAATGATGGTATTATTATGGTTGACTTTATTAACCAGCAGAGGCGGATATACGGTCTGCCCCTGCAAAAAGCAATCATAGAAGGCGCTACCGCCCGCATGCGCCCGATCCTGATGACGACAGCTACTACGGTGCTGGGGCTGCTTCCGCTGGCTTTAGGCTTCGGTGAAGGCAGCCAGCTTCAGGCTCCAATGGCAATTACTATCATTGGCGGCCAGCTGTCCGGAACGCTTTTATTACTGCTGGCTATACCTTCAATATATAAGGTTCTGACCAGGGAGAAGAAAATTTCCTTGGAGGAAACAGAATTCTTTGAGGAGCCGCTTGCCATCGCTGCCGGCAGCCCTGTAATAGTCGCAACCGGCGGGCAACAGCAAAAGTATAATCGGTGGAAGGATAAAACGCTCTTTATCGTGGTTATGCGCATGGTTATTGTGATGATCATTGCAGGTGTGATCCTTTACCTGTTCGGAATATCGGGCCAGCATACAGTCAGCGTGATTCAGTAAAAATATTTGCTGCAACCCCCGTAGCACTGCCGTCATTACACATCGAGCCCATTGAGGGCACCAGCTGGGCCATTCCCCGGGTGCGCAAAAGTATTTTATCGAACAGGGGGATAATAGCGAACACCGTTTTAGTTAAAGCGGAAATTGTAGAGAGGGGCTATAAACCGATGCCGGAAGTTAGCGAACAGAAAATAGGGGCAGGGAACAAGAAGGAGCAGATTCTCCTCGCGGCCGTCGAGATGTTTTTGGACAGGGATTATTACCAGGTTACAATTACCGAAATTGCGGAGCGGGCAGAAGTAGGCAAGGGAACAGTGTATGAATATTTTCCCAGTAAAGAGGTCCTTTTCAAAGAAAGTTTTTCCTACTGTGCCGAAGCATACCTGCAGTCTTTCCGGCAGCATTTTACCGGATCGTCATCAATTAGGGCAACCATGCACGATATTGTTAAAACCCACCTGGATTTGATCAAAGATAACCGCAAACGGCTGCACCTACTATTCAATGAACGCCCATTAAGCTTTCAGGAACTGCAGAACTGGGTTCTCGAAAGGCGCCAGGAGCTGCTCAAGGGCATTACCGATTTAATCGAAGACGGCGTGAAAGTAAAAGAAATCCGTACCGGCATCGATGTCGAAATGGCCGGACGCCTCTTTCTTGCCCTTAATTACGTGGTGATGGGCGGGATGGTAGTCCTTGACAATGTTGAGGTTGAGGAAGAGCAAATTACTGCCCTGCTTGATGTCTACTGGCATGGCATCGGAAATACCCTGGATAACTGAGGTATGCAGCGCCCGGACATTATGCTGCACCCGGGATAAGGTTTTTGTATTCCGGATGCTCAGGATATAAAAAGCAGGCCCGATTCAACAAGCCTGCTTTTTATGTCCATTCTTTTAACTACATATCTGCGGGAAGCCCCTGTTAAAGCTGCCCTGCCCGCTATGCAGGCGTTAGCTTGGTCAATGAGCTACCGTTTATTAAGCCAAAGCCGCACCGATCTCTTTTCCATAGTTAACACAAGCTTCGACTGCTTCTTCGTCCGGATTCCAAAGCATTTTTAGCCCTTCCTGGTTAATCAATTCGAGTTCTGCTTCTTGCAGAAGATCGTTGATAATTTTGACCGATTCCCCGCTCCATCCATAACAACCGAAAGCGGCGCCTTTTTTATCCTTGAATTGCAGTCCTTTAACCATTTCCATTATTGAAGCGATGGAGTGGAGAATGCCTTTATTTATGGTTGGCGAACCGATCACAATCCCTTTTGATTTAAATATTTCTGTCACGATATCGTTGGTGTCGGAACGAGCGGCATTGTACAGCTTGATATTAATTATCTCATTGGCTTCCTTTATGCCTGAAGCGATCGCTTCGGCAGCCTTCCTGGTTCCGTCCCACATGGTGTCATAGATAATAGTGACTTGATTTTCCTGGTAGTTATCGGCCCACTCCAGGTATTTATTGACGATCTGCATCGGATCTTCGCGCCAGATAACTCCATGGCTGGGACAAATCATATTAACGGGCAAACCTAAACCGACAACTTCCTTGATCTTGTTAGTTACCATTTTGCTGAAAGGGGTCAGGATATTGGCGTAATACTTTATTGCTTCGCCGTAGAGTTCACACTGGTCGACCAGGTCGTTATACATCAGTTCGCTGGCGTAATGCTGGCCGAATGCGTCGTTGGGAAAGAGGATGTTGTCGCCGGTCAGGTAACAGAACATGCTGTCCGGCCAGTGCAGCATCTTCGCTTCGATAAAGACCAGTTCTTTACCGCCGCCCAGTTCAAGCTTATCGCCTGTTTTTACCGTTTGGAAATTCCAATCCTCGTGATACTGTCCCTTTAGCGATTTAACTGCAGCTTTACTGCAGTAGACAGGTGTATCAGGAATCTCGCGCAGTAGTGCGGGCAGAGATCCGCTGTGATCGACTTCACCGTGATTGGCAATTATGCAATCAATTTCTTTTAAGGCAATAACTTTTTTTAGATTAGCAATAAACTCTTCGGCAAAGGGGCGCCAGACGGTATCGATTAAAATGGTTTTATCTTCACCCCTGACCAGGTATGAGTTATAAGAACTGCCCCGGTGCGCACTTAACTCTTCACCATGAAACTTACGAAGTTCCCAGTCAATTTTGCCGACCCAGGTAACACTGCCATTAATCTTAAATGCCATTTAGATAACCTCCCATTAAGTGTCGGTTAGGAGCGAATCATCACCAGCATCATCTTGAACCGCTCATTAGCCTTCAAAGCATGAGGTTCATCAGCAGGCATGATGATCATTTCGCCTTCTTTTAAAAAAGAGGACTTTCCGCTGATTGTTATTTCGGCGGCACCGTCCAGAATACAAACCAGGGCATCGAAAGGAGCAGTGTGCTCGCTTAAGCCCTGGCCTCGGTCAAAAGCAAAAATAGTTACTGTTCCAGTTTCTTTATTCAGGATTTCTTTGCTTACTACAGCGTCTTTTTGGTATTCAGTCAGTTCTTTTAAGTTGATAGTTTGTGCGACCAAGCTTTTTTCTTCCATCTAATCTCCTCCAGCTGAGCATAGAAATTTATAACCATAGCAGTTATGTATATTTTAGCATAAGAAGAGAGCAGGCACAACAATTATTTAGGCTGCTTTCCAGGCAGTGGAGAAATTATTGCCATCTAAGGGCAGGAACTAATTGCGCTTTTGTCAAATGATATATTTATGCATATAAAATACCACCGGGAGGGATAAAGTGGTGGAAAAGCGTAAAATATTCATTATTTCGCTGATTGTTGTTTCTGTTATTATCGTTATCTTGCTGCCTTTTCTAAGTGATTCTGATATCAGGCGGGATCCTTCAAGAGCAGGTGAGGAACGCATCGTGGTCATTACTCTAAACGGGACTGTTCAGGAAGGCCAGGCCGGCTTGTTTGTAGGGGGTATATCTCCACGTTACGTTTATAAACAGCTTGAGCATGCAGCAGCTGACGATATTATTAAAGGCGTTGTCTTAAGGGTCGAAAGTCCGGGTGGATCTATTGCAGCTTCGCAGGAGATAGCATACATGATCAGGGATTTTGAAAAACCAATCGTGGTTTCTATGGCTGATATGGCTGCTTCAGGGGGTTACTATATTGCGACCTACGCCCAGGGTATTGTAGCTCAACCGGGGACTATGACCGGGTCAATCGGTGTTATAAGCACTTTTATGGACTTAGAAGGGCTTTATGAAATGTTGGGAATTGAAGTTGAAATCATTAAATCAGGTGAACATAAAGATATGTTCAGCCGGGCCCTGACCGAAGAAGAACGGGTTAAGATGCAGGGTTTTTCCGATGAAGCTTACAACCAGTTTATTGGTGATGTAGCTGAGGGCAGGGGCATGACGGTTGAGGCAGTACGCGAACTGGCGACAGGAGAAATCTACCTGGGCAGCCAGGCTAAAGATCTGGGTCTGGTTGACAGACTAGGCGGAATTGAAGAAGCGATCGGCTACCTGGCTGAACTAAACGAATTTGAACATCCGGTTCGCTATGAATTTCCGCCGCCTTCGATGTTCGACCAGTTTTTTGCTTTCGGGTACCAGGTGCTTGCTACATTTGAAAAAGCCCTGATGAGTCCGGAATTGATCAAGCTTAAGATTTTGCGGGAAGGTGTGCCGCCCGATATTCGTTACCAAGTGAGGTAGTATAGTAGGAGGTTATTATAATGGGAGATAAAATGTTTGACTGGCTTTATGGCGTAATTGCCAGTCCAGTCGGTACTTTAAATGAAATTGCCCGGGAAAGGCCGGCAGGCTGGGGTCTTCTGGTTTATATCGGGATAGCTTTACTATCTGCGGTTGCTGCAATTTTTGAGCCGGGCACAATGGCAAGCATGGAAGAGATAATGGACCAGTTTCCATTCTTTATTCCCTTGAGTGGTTTGTTTGTTGCAGGGCTTTTCTTCTCTGTGGTTATGCTTCTTATCTTCTCTTTTGTGCCGCACCTGTTTGCCAGGCTGTTTGGCGGCAGGGGCGGGTACTGGAATTTCTTTTCTGCCTATACCTTTGCAAATTTTCCGGGCATTTTTAATGTGCCTGCAACGCTTATTGCCACCGTGCTTGGTGGTTTTGGTTCTGTGCTGAGCGGCCTGGTTGGTTTCGTCCTGTCGATATGGATTCTTGTTCTGCAGGTGATCGCTATCCGTGAAAGCCACGGCCTGACAACGGGTATGAGTATCCTTGCTTATTTCGTTTCCTTTTTTATTATCATCGCTATTCCGGTTGTGATCATCATTGCAGTGGTAGTGGCGATTATTGCAAGTTAGTATTCCCGGTCGTCGTCAGGCAGCATCAGCTCATCGAGAGGTTTTAGCGCTTCGACAACCCAGTTGAAGGCGCCTTCCCTGCTGGCCTCCAGGGCGGTGGGAGCTGCTTCGGTCATTATTTTACGCACAATTTCCCTGGCGGCTTCTTGATCGCCCCTGTGCTGTGCGCTGCGCGCTTCGACCAAAGCGCGGTGGATTTTTTTCTTTAACTGTTCCCGATTCTGGGGCCGATATGGTTTATTGTTATTATCCATAATATGGCAGCCTTGCTGAAAAACCGCCTCTCACCTCAACTATAATTATACATGCCGGGAGAGGATTTGTTTAGAATATATTTAGATAGTATACGGTGGCAATGAAGGAGTGAGGTTCAGTGAACCATCACAATGACGAAGACTTCGATCGCGAACTAAAAGAAGAGTTAAACCGCAAGTATAAGGGAAAAGAAGGTTTTGAACACGAAGAAGATTCATCAGGGTGGTACCGCACCCGCCGTTATTTTATTGCAGCGGCTGCTTTTGTCCTGGCCCTGGTCTTTCTTTTTACTGTAACGGGCAGGTGGCTTTCAGTTTTTGCCGGCCCTGCTTTTATCTTTTTACGAGAATCGTGGGCCCTTTCTGATGATCCCCTGGTTGAAGAGCTAAGAAGTTCAATTGTCCAGGTTCATGTCGACCGGCGCTCAGGCGTCCCAAGGGGGCAAATCCGCGGCACAGGCTTTAATCTGGCTCCTGACGGTCTGGTAGTTACCAACAGGCATCTGGTTGAGGATGCAAATTCAGTAAGAGTATCTTTTCTGAACGCGGGCACTTTTTCAGCGCAGCATTGGACTGTATATCCATATGCCGATCTCGCGATACTGGACCTGGACGCTGAGGATCTGCCTGCCGTATCGATTTCGGATCTTCCCGCCTATGCTGATCAGGAAGTACTTGTGATTGGCAACCCCCTGCAGTTTACCCGGATTGCCAATAAGGGGATGGTTGTAGGTTACCGCGAAAACAGGAGCAGCGATATACCGTTTTTGGTTGTTGAAGCGTTAATCTACCCGGGAAGCAGCGGCAGCCCGGTTTTCAATGAACACGGGGAGGTAGTTGGCGTAATTTTTGCTACTTTAAGAAACAGCGACCCGTCAGAAGTGAGGGGACTGGCTGTTTCCGCTGCCGAACTGAGGCTTTTTTTAGAAGCAATCAATCGAGATCAAAAGACAAGTGCAGCAATTGGGGCCAGGCCTTAAATATTTGCTTACCGTAAATACGGTAAACAAATTATTTAAACCTGACCCGTAATCTAGTTGTTTTAGTTAAGCCGTTTTAGGTTTTGGTTTAGTAAAGCGATTGATAAATGGAACAAGCAGGTTCATACCAATAATAGCAAAGGTGGTGCCTTCGGGCAGCCAGCCCCACAGGCGCATAGCCATAATGATCAGCCCGACGCCGAAACCGAAAATATAACGTCCAAGCTGGGTTTTCGGGGAGCTGACCGGGTCGGTAGCCATATAAAAAGCTCCGAGAATCAAGCTGCCTGAGAACAGGTGAAATAAGATACTCTGTCCGGTTAGAATCGAAACCAGTATTACTGCTCCTAGGACACTGACCGGAATGCGCCAGTTGGCAAAACGATTATAGAGTAACCAGCCTGCGCCCAGGAGCAGCAGCAGTGCCGAGGTTTCGCCAATGCTGCCGGGCACAGAGCCCAGGAATAGATCGGACAGCGGGGTCAGCGTGCCCTCACTGCGTATAATCTGAAGGGGGGTAGCTGTAGTTGTGAGATCAATCGGGGTCAGCCAGGGGCCCATAGTTCCCGGAAAAGCATAGATAATAAAGAGCCTGCCAAAAAGAGCCGGGTTGAACAGGTTTTTGCCGTAGCCTCCGAAAACCTGTTTTCCGATAACAATGCCGAAAACCGCTCCTGCCGCGACCACGTAAAGGGGCAGGGAAGGAGAAACAGTCAGGGCCAACAGCAGTCCGGTTACGACTGCGCTAAAATCTTTAATCTTGATCGGTTTTTTAGCCAGGTATTGATATAGCGCTTCTGACCCTACTGCTGCAGCCACACTGACAGCAATTAACAATACCGCGCTGAGACGGTAAGAATATATGGCAAACAGCGCTGCCGGCGCCAGGGCGATCAGCATTCCTTTCATCATTTTCATAAATATCCCTCCTATTAATATATTATCATTATAAAACGTAAAGGTAACTTTAAACAATTAAAACGGTATTTTATGACTGATTCCTGTTGCAGGATTGCCAGTTGTGCTTGTCGAATCATTTGGAAAAGTTGAGACTCAGTCAATCAGCCCACAACCGGGTGCACCGGAATACTGGAATCTAAAAAGGCGAAAATAAGGCAAAGGAAGGGTAAGCCATGGAAAAACGAAAATTTATCGGAGTCTCAGTGCCCCGTAAGGACGGCGATGATAAAGTCCGGGGCAAGCTGCGCTATCTTGACGACAGGCAGTCACCGGATATGCTGCATGCGGCAGTAAAGACCAGTCCTCATGCCCATGCCCTGATTAAAAAGATTAACCCGAAATTTGCACTTAAGGCGACGGGAGTGCGCGCTGTGTTAACCGGCGCGGATATTCCCGGGAATATCGGTATTTATCTGGGTGATAAGCCACCCCTGGCCCGTAATAAAGTGCGCCATTACGGTGAACCTGTTGCCGCAGTTATTGCTGACAGCTTGGGGGAGGCCAGGGCGGCTTTGCCGTTGATCGAAATTGAATATGAACCGCTGGATGTAGTGCGTTCTCCTTCCGAAGCGTTAAGCAAAGATGCCCCCCTGCTGCATGAAGAAATGGAAACCTACAATCATATTCCGCCTATCATACCCGAACCGGGTAGCAATGTGGCCAACAGGACCAAAATACGCAAGGGAAATATTGAAGATGGTTTTCAAGCAAGCGAAACTGTATTTGAAGATACATTTAACTTTCCGCCCGGAGATCATGTAGCTATGGAAACCAGGGCGTCGACAGCTGAAATCTTAGATAACGGACAGGTTGTAATTCACTCTACCACCCAGGCTCCCTTTATCGTGCGCAGCCTTTTAGGGGCGGCTTTCAACATGCCGATAGGAAAAATAACGGTAATAACCGGTCCACTTGGCGGCGGCTTTGGCGGTAAAGCAGGTATTCAGCTTGAAGCCCTGGTCTACCTGCTCTCGAAAGCAGTTAACGGCAGACCGGTTAAGCTGGTTAACAGCAGGGAAAACGACCTGGTTTTTCGCCGGGCCGCACCGGCCTCGAAGCGAAGGTAAAGCTGGGCTGTTCGAAAGAAGGACAGCTGCAGGCCGCAGAAATATTATTCTGTTTCGACAGCGGCGCTTATGCTGATTATGCTGTCAATATAAGCCGGGCAGCAGCTTTTGCCTGCACCGGCCCCTATGCGGTGCCAAATGTGTGGTGCGATTCTTTGTGTGTTTATACAAACCATCCTTTTGCCACTGCGTACCGGGGTTTTGGCCATATAGAGCTGGCTTTTGCCATGGAAAGGGCGATCGATCTGCTGGCTGATAAAGCAGGTTTTGACCCGCTGGAATTTCGTAAACTTAATGCAATTCAAAAGGGGGATACTACACCGACCCTGAGCCTGATGGATGCCAATACTGGTGATCTGCGAAAATGCCTCGAAAATATTTCCGGAATGCTTGACTGGAATGAGAAAACAAGGCAGGAACTGCCGAACGGCAAGGTGCGGGCAAAAAGCGTCAGCTGTTTTTGGAAAGCCCCGGCCATGCCGACGAATGCAGATGGCGGTGCAATTCTTACCTTTAACGAGGACGGCACTGTTAACCTGCACTGCGGGGTGATCGAAATAGGTCAGGGTATAAAGACCGCCCTGGCCCAGATCCTGGCAGAAAAAATGGGCCTGGAACCGGATCAGGTTCACATTGTCAGTGAGGTAAATACCAGGTCCGCCCCGCACGACTGGGCTACTGCAGCCAGCCGCAGCCTTTTCATGATCGGGCGGGCTCTGCTGGAGGCGGCCGACGATGCGATAAGTCAGCTTAAAAGGACAGCGTCGATCGTGCTGCGCTGCACCCCGGAAGATCTTAATGTTTCAGGGGGGCGCGTTTATTTGGCCGATGAGCCTGAAATTGGCCTGCCGCTGGCGGAGGTGGCCTTAGGTTACATGTTCCCCGGAGGCAATGCCGTGCAGGGCCAGGTGATCGGTACGGGCCGTTACATTTCCCGCCGCCTGACCGGTATAGATCCGGAAAGCGGAGCTGGCCGGCCAGCCCTGGAATGGACGATGGGAACACAGGGGGTCGAGGTGGAACTTGATCCATCAGACGGCACCTACCGGGTTCTAAAAGCAGCCTGTTCCATGGATGTCGGTAAAGTGATTAACCCCTTCCTGGCCCGCGGCCAGGTGGTAGGTGGAATGTCGATGGGTTTGGGCTTTGCCGGATGGGAAGCGTTTACATTGAACAAGCAAGGTAAAATGGTCAACGACAGCCTGCGCAACTATAAAGTTATGCGCTACGGGGAGGAACCCGAATACCTGGTTGAGTTTGTGGAAACCCCCCAGCGCGACGGGCCGTACGGGGCCCGGGGGCTGGGGGAGCAGGGTGTGCTCGGTATGCCCGGAGCCCTGGTTGGTGCTCTTTCAAGGGCCCTGGGGCGGCAGCTGAAGCGCCTGCCGTTAACTCCGCAGAAGATCTGGGAGGCAGGAAAGGAGGCTGCTAAATGATCCCCTTCGACTTTGAATGTTACATGCCGGAAAACGCGGTTGAAGCGGCTGCCCTTTACCGGGAACTGCAGGAAGCCGGCAAGGAACCGTTTTATTACGCCGGCGGAACTGAAATAGTTACTTTCTGCCGGCAGCAAATCATTAAGCCGGGAGCCCTGGTCGATTTGAAAAGTATTCCGGAAGTTTTTGTTTTCGAACCGGATGGAGATAAATTTAACCTGGGGGCCTGTGTAACTTTAAGTAAATTAAGCGACAGTGACGATTACCCTCTCCTGGGCAGTGTTGCCAGGCGGGTAGCCGATCGCACCGTGCGCAACCGCTTAACCCTGGGCGGCAACATTTGCGGGAGCCTGCCTTACCGAGAGACGATCCTGCCCCTATTAGCTGTCGGCGCAGAGGCTCACCTTGTCGGGCCGGAAGGCAGACGCAGCGAACCCCTTACAGCGCTTTTTGATAAACGGCTTAAGTTGAACAAGGGTGAGCTGCTGGTCAGCCTCACCGTTAACCGGGATGAACTGAAGAATAAAAGCTGGAGCAGGCGTCGCGAATATCACGGTCCTGTCGATTACCCGCTTTGCCACCTGGTTGCAGTTAGGAAGAGAAAGAAGCTTGCCCTGGCCGTAAGCGGTTTATGTGCGTACCCCTTCCGCAGTGAAGAACTGGAAGGTCTGGTTAACGATATTAACCTTACACCGTGGGAGCAAGCAGAAAAGTCGCTTGAACGGCTGCCGGGAGTAGTGCGCAGTGATGAAATGGCCTCAGATCAATATCGTCGGGCCATGTGGAAGAAGGATCTGGCACAAATGCTTGAAGAAATGGGGGGAATGCAATAATGAAAGCATACCGGCATTTAGCGAAGGTTACGTTGACTGTTAACGGGGAAGAACGCCGTGTTGCAGTTCGCCCGGCCGATACCCTCCTGCGGGTGTTACGTGAAAAAATGGGCCTGACCGGGGCCAAGCCCGGCTGCGAAAACGGCGACTGCGGCTCCTGCACCGTTCTGTTTGAAGAAACCCCGGTTAAATCCTGCCTGATGCTGGCAGTTGAGGCAGACGGCAGGGCAGTAACAACAGTGGAAGGTTTGAAAGATACTGCTATTCAAAAGGCTTTCTTAGAAGAAGGAGGTTTCCAGTGCGGCTACTGTACGTCCGGCTTTTTAGTTAATGCTTATGCTTTAATCGAAAAACATCCCGAAGCTGAAGGCGACAGAGATAGAGAATGGCTCGAGAGCAATCTTTGTCGCTGTACCGGCTACGAAGGGATCAGCCGCTCTATTGATAAAGCGTGGGCTATTAAATAGTAAAATTAGTGTTGTGGATAACCCGTTGAAAAATTGTTCGCAACCCTTAAAACCTTTGTATAAACGGTCGATAAGCTGTTTATAACCCAGGCTAAATTATTGATAAAACCTGAATTCAAGGTGGCTGGACTTACCGTTTAGCGAAAGCATGGGAACCTAACCTTAAGATAAGTTACTTTGAAGGAGGTTACAAAAAGTTAACGATCATAGCAAGCTTGAAGAAATATTTGCCAGGTTTAACCTGACTGACTTTCGTTGGATCAAAGCATCACAGATCGAGGTTGCCCACTGGGTGCGTTTTAAGTGTCAATTTGGTTGCAGCAGTTACGGAAAGAAGGGGTCATGCCCGCCACAGGTGCCTTCTGTAGAAGAGTGCCGATCCTTTTTTTTCGATTACGAAGATGCAGTTGTATTTCATTTTGCCAAAACAGTTGACCGTCCTGAAGATCGAGTGCCCTGGAGCAGGCAACTTGAAAAAGAGTTGGTTGGACTTGAACGCGAAGTTTTCTGGGTCGGGTACCATAAGGCTTTTATGCTTTTCATGGATGAATGCAGGCTTTGCAGTCAGTGTATAGGTTCGCGAGAAGACTGTGTTAATAAGGAAGATTCCCGTCCCGGCCCTGAATCGTTAGCTGTGGATGTTTTCTCTACAGTTCGCAGTGCAGGTTATCCAATCGAAGTCTTGCGCGACTATAACCAGGAAATGCATCGCTATGCTTTTCTGATGGTAAACTAAATAAGTTCAACAATTGGGGTCAGGCCTCAGAATTGAACTTATTCCTAAAACCAGCGAACTTACCATTCTATGTTGGCGAACGCCGGTTTTTCTTGAAAACAAGTTCAACTCTGAGGCCTGACCCCAAAAGTGCAAAAGTGAACTTATTCTGCTTCGGGGGTAAAGGTTCGCCCGGCCAGTTCTCTGTCTATCATCAGGATGCCGTGTCCTTTTTCGCCGACCCGCTTGACCTGGCTCAAAAGTTTACCCATATTTGCTTCTTCTTCCACCTGTTCATCGATAAACCACTGCAGGAAGCTGATGCTTGCATAATGTTTTTCTTCCTGGG
>SLHT01000111.1 GCA_007136055.1 Syntrophomonadaceae bacterium | reverse complement strand
TTGCCTGTAAAGTTTCTTCAAGCTCAACCAGATTCATTCCATCTTCATTGGACGAGATTGCAATAAACTCAGGCTCATAAGTTTTAAAAGCACTAATTGCACCGGCATAGCTGGGACTTTCACAAACTACTGCATCGCTTTTATCTAAAAAGAGCTTCCCTGAAAAATCCAGCCCCTGCTGAGAACCGCTGATAATTAATATGTTATCTGCTCGTGTTTTCATCCCAGCCTTATTCATGCGGGAAGCGATCTTCTCTCTTAAAGGGATATACCCCTCTGTACTATTATACTGAAGCGCCTTTTTCCCCATCTCCTTAAGAACAATTTGGGTTACTTCTTTCATTTCGTCAATAGGAAATAAATCCGGGTCAGGAACTCCACCAGCAAAAGAAATAACCTCAGGATTTTCAGTCAGCTTCAGAATTTCCCTGATATCTGAAGGTTTAAGGTTTTCAGCCATTGTAGAAAAGCGCATGGCTCTTACACCTCCTTTAAATATATACTTTAGCTCCTTACTAGGGCGTGAATTTCCTCCACAATATTTTCCGGTATTTTTTCAGGACTATGATTTTGCATGATGGAAAGCACTTTTCGATTTAAACGATCTCCATAATCTGTCGCCCCATCTGCTTTCCAGTTATCATAGGACTTTCTGTTCAATAACTCAGGAGCCCAGATCTGCTGCCGAAAATGTTTGAAAGTATGTTCTTCCGCAAAATAATTTCCACCCGGTCCAACTTTCTCAATGACATCAACAGCCAAAGTTTCCGGAGTCAGTTCAATTCCCCTCAAAAAACGTTTAGCCATACCTACAGTCTCATTACACATCAACAGCATTTCCATTGATGAAGTAATTCCCGCCCCAATATAGCCAAGATCATGGATTAAATTGCCACCAGCCAAGGTGGAAGCCAAAAGGTTGAATCCCGCCTCCATCCCTGCCTGTTGATCAAATAATTGAGAATCACTACATCCGGCAGTCGTAAAAACCGGAAGGTTATAGTACTGCGCCATCCTGGCCATTATCGCACAATTCAAATGTTCTTCCGGCGCGGCATATGAACAAAGAAAGGTTTTCATGTCCATAGGAGGCGCACCGCCTCCTATAATAAAAGGTGATCCTTTTGCTTTCAGCTGATGGAGAACTAACCCGGATAGCGATTCACAATTAGCAACCACGATAGCCCCGGCAGCAGTCACCGGCGCCGTCGCACCCATCATTACTGCAGGAGTATATATAACCGGCAACTTTTTTTCAGCCAAATATAATAATTTTCCTAAAGCATCTTTGCTATGTTGTAACGGGGAAGAGGGTTCGTCATAAAGAATAATAAATGGCCTGTTAGCTAAAGCTTCAGTACCTCCAGCTACTAATTCAGCAATCCTTACAATTTTTTTTAAATCATTTAGGTTAGCTGCTGTATAGACAATGGGTTTTGTGGTATTCAGGATCATTGCTTCAAATTGATGTATATATGACTCTTCTGTAGGAACATCTGAAGCTAAGGCAAGTGACATGATAAAATCAATATTTTCCAGGCTGTCGCTAATGATTGCTGAATTCACTACATCCTGTTTTGTAGAAAGGCGCCTTTGGCCTGTATGGATATCAATTGTAAAAGGAGTATCAGAGCCTGAGCCATAATAGCTACGACCTTTTTCCAACGACAGAGCAGTATCCCCATTTCTATTAAAAACAGGAACCCTGCAAGGAGCTGAGGCCAAAGCCTCTTGAACCATCCAGGTAGGAATATGCACCAGGTTACCATCGACATGTGCTCCGGCTTTTTTTAAAATAGCTAAAGATTCCTGATCGTATACCCTGACACCTACCCTATTTAAAACTTCCAGAGTAGCAAAATGTATTTCTTCAAACTGATCAAAGCTAATAGTGTTAAGACCGACGACATCCTGAAACTGCATATTTGTCCGCATTCGTCATCCTCCTCATATTAATAATGATCCATGTTAATATTTCCGTTATTTGATAATATTGCTTTTATAAATTATCTCCTGGCTACCATTTATATAAACAAAGCAAAATCTGTGCCACAAAAAAACCCTTTATAAGGGTTAAATAGCCTGTAAAATAATAATGTTCACAAATTGACTGCAAAATATATATGCGCTTCTTGCCATTGACTTAAGTTATTCAAGCTCAAAGGGCGCATAAAATATGTTCGCTGCGACAAAATTTTTTGCAAATACTTATGTCATGAAGCAGAAAGCATACACTACAATCAATACAAAATTTTTTTATAGCATTTCTACTCATTATTGTAAATATCTTCTACACTTTCCCTTCCAGGTCAATTACCAGGACGTTTTATTCTCAGTTTGGAAATCCTATATTGTAGGTTTTGGCGCCCGATACCGATATATCCGGCTGCTTTTGTGACATTCCAGTTATGCAGATTTAACGCATTCAGAATTGTTTTCTTTTCAACATCCGTCAAAATTTCTCCAAGGTTTGTTATTTCGTCATTCTGCTTTTTCCTGAAATCGCTTTTCATCCTGGTAAAAAAAGGATAAGGTATCCTGTAAAAGGTCAGCTCAGCCTCATCCTCATCCATCATAGCCATAGAATGCTCAATTACATGTTCTAACTCCCGAACATTTCCTGGCCATGAATACTGTTTGAATAAGTTTAACAATTTTTCAGAAATTTTTACACTCTGCTTGCCGTAGATTTTGCCATACTTGCTAATGAAATAATCTATCAGGGGTTCAATATCTCCAATACGCTCTCTAAGCGGTGGGAGATAAATTTGTATTACAGCAAGTCTATAATACAGATCTTTCCTCAAAGTTCCATCCTCAACGCTCTGCCAGGGATCGACGTTGGTGGAACTGATAATACGACAGTTTATTGGAACCTCTGTGTTGGCGCCTACTCTTCTTATCTTCTTCTCCTGAAAAACACGCAATATCTTGGCCTGTAGTCTTATGGCCATTGAGTTTATTTCATCAAGGTAAAGAGTGCCTTTCCCCACTTGTTCAAACAGGCCCCTCATATCCTCTGCTCCAGTAAAAGCTCCCCTGACAGTACCAAAAAGAAGGCTTTCAAGCAATGAATCTGGAATCGCAGCACAATTTATTGCCATAAACATTTCATTTCGGTTTGTTCCAGCATTATGTATGCCTTGCACAATAAGTTCTTTTCCCGTTCCTGTTTCTCCAAAGACCAAGATTGGTGAAGGACTAATTGCAGCTCTCTGTGAATCCCTGATTACTTGTTTTATAGAAGAGCAGTTATAAATAATATCATTAAAAGTAAAGGTAGTTCCATTCTTTAAATGTTCTTTTCCACCTCCGACTCTTCTTGTTTCCATGGTATCAATTGTTCTTAGAAATAGCTGGCGGATGCCTGTGATATCTCTACTGATAGAGTAAACCGCGGTAGTGGAACCGTCTTCCTGTAACGGAAAAGTGCTTGAAACGATATGCATTTCTTTATTATTTGCAATATAATTTAGATTTATATCAGTTATTGGCCTACCAGTTTCTAACGCTATAAGATGCTCACTGCTTTTTTTCGTTACATCATATACTTCAGTGATGTGTTTCCCAAGTAATTGTTCCCGATTTCTTCCTTCTAATTTCTCAAGCTGCTTATTATAAACTGTAACTATACCATCAGGCGTGGAAGCAATAACCCCTTCGCTTATAGAATCTATTATAGCGTTAAAGAGCCTTAACTCTTGATCCGTTCTTTTTTTATCTGATATGTCGGCAATATACCATATATTTACCGGGAATTCACTTGGCTGAAAAGATTTGTGCCTTACCGTATATGTCTTTCCTTCTTTTATTAAAGTCTTATCCATGCTCTGAAGATCAATTATTTCTGCAATTTCAATTCCTTTTAAAGAAAGAAGTTTTTCAGCAACTTTGTTTTTATAAATAATTTGATTTTTTTCATCGGTCACTATAATTGCTTCTGCAGCTTCATCAAGGATATTTTCCCAATAATTTTGTTTTGACAGAGTCACAACCTCACCTTCTTCGCAAAAGAAATGATTCTTCACCCCCTTTATTAGACACAAATACCACAAATACCTTTCATGATTCTAACCCGGATAAGAAGCAACCAATATTAGTCCTGATTTGGAAGTTGAAGTTTTTAAGGATTACTAATGCCTGTTTTAGTAATCAGCCCTACTCAATAATGGCATATAAAACCATCAAACCCAAAACCATTCTTTAACCCATCATCTGAATCTACAATTAGGTGACCCTGCCCCGGTAAAATAGGCGCGGCAACCACCAGGCTATCCTATCTAAAGTGATTTATCCTTCTAGAGACTTTTCTCTCTTAGCTATAATCTCTTCCAATCCGGCAGCAACCGTATTACTTAATGGTTCAGGATGATCGCAACTCAGAATTCTTTCCACTTCATCCCGGTGAATATCCGTATAAGATACTTTCCCTTTTGCTTCCCATGCTTCCCACATCAGCCTGTTAAAAAATTTTGGCTGCCAAATTTCCTCTCGAAAATGTTCATAAGTATGTTCCAGTGACAAAAAATTATTTCCAATGCCGGCCTCGTCTATAGCGTCCACTGCTAAAGTATCGTCATTTATTATAGTCCCTTTCCCAAGATATCTTGCGTAACCTATGTAGTCATTACACATAACAAGAAAAGGCAGACATCCGGTTTTACCACCTTCTAAGTATCCCACGTCATGAATTAGATTCGCTCCACTAAGCTGGTTCATTAATATACTTACACCTGCTTCGAAACCTGCCTGGGAATCGGGGATTGTCGCATTCGTACATCCAGCTTCTGTGAAATTTGGTATCCCATAAAATCTGGACAACTGAGTCATAATTGCAAAATTCATTTGCCCTTCAGGGCAGCCATAAAGGGAGGAACTGCTTTTCATATCCATGGGAAAGCAGCCCCCACCTATGATAATTGGAGCATGCTTTTTATGTAGCTGGGATATAACAACCCCTGTCAGAGCTTCAGCATTCATCAGGGTAATTGTTCCTGCCTTGGTTACAGGACCTGTTGCGCCGGAAAGCATACCCGGGGTATATACTACAGGAACTCCATACTCATGGCACTTTAGCATTTTGCCTATGCCTTCCTCGCTATGAATCAATGGTGAAATTGGTTCTGAATATAAAACCACGAGTGGGCTATTTCTTAAATTATCATATCCCCCGACTACAAGGGCAGCCATTTCAATTATTGCTTCAGTATTTCCAACATTATTTGCGGTAAAAACAACAGGTTTAACTGAATTAGATAACATAGCCTTGAACTGATGTAATTCACTGGTTTTTTTAGGAACATCATACGAAGCGAAATAGCTCATTATGAAATCATAATTTTCCTGTGAATCCAGTACCTTTATAGCTTTTTCTACATCATTTAAAGTTGCATACCTCCTGATGCCGGTATCAATATCATAAATAAAAGGAAGATCTGAACCGGTGCCGAAATAAGGTCTGTTTTTGGCAAGGGTTATAGTTCTCTTGCCTTTTCTGTTGCCTAATGTAATTTTTTTAGGAGCACTTTTCATACATTCATCTACCAGCCAGGATGGAATTTTTACTATATTGCCTTTAACCAGACAGCCGGAATCTTTAAGCAGTTTTAAGGCTTTTGGATTATCTACTCTTGTCCCGGTTCTCTCCAGAACTTCTAATGAGGCCAGGTGTATTCTTTCCATCTGAGATTCAGTAACCCAACTGATATATGGTGATGTTTGTTCGATGTAATTTGAAATCATTATTATCTCCCCTTTACTATTTAACCTCTAGAGCTGAGTAAAATCTTCATTTTTGATCATCTCGACCACCGCTTCAAAATCAGCGCTCAATTCTTTATCTTCACTGAGAAAATCTACTTTGCTCCTGATTACCCGGTAAAGATCTTTCAGCTTTGGTGAGGGTTCCTTATCCCTAAAATCAACACCCTGGCAGGCACAGATTGCCTCAATAGCAAGAACATACTGCACATTACCAAGGATCTCCCTGCACTTTCTGGCGGCAATTGTTCCCATGCTGACATGATCTTCCTGGTTAGCTGATGTGGGAATGGAATCCACACTGGCCGGATGGGCAAGAACCTTGTTTTCGCTTACCAGGGCTGCAGCTGTGTATTGGGCCATCATGTAGCCGTCATTTAAGCCGCTTTTTTCAACCAGGAAAGCCGGCAGGCCCATGCTGAGTGCCGGGTTGGTCATCCTTTCCGTTCTAAGTTCTGAAATATTGGCCAACTCAGCAAGGGCGATAGCCAGAAAATCCAGGGCCAGGGCAACAGGCTGGCCGTGGAAGTTGCCGCCGGAGAGAACTTCACCGGTTTCAGGAAAAACCAGGGGGTTATCCGTTACCGAATTCATCTCTCTTATAATAACCTGCTTGACATATGCTATGGCATCTTTTGACGCACCGTGAACCTGGGGGATACACCTTAAAGAATAGGCATCCTGGACCCTGCCGTGATTGGCCTCGCTGATTATCCTGCTGTCGCTTAACAGGTCGCGCATCTTCTCTGCCGTTTCTACCTGCCCGGGGTGGGGCCGAATGGCATGAATTTTATGGTCATAGGCCAGCAACACCGCCTCCAGTGCTTCAGCGCTTAAGGCTCCGATTAGATCGGCATAATAGGCCAGCTTTTCTGCATCATAAACCGCCAGCGCCCCTATGGCCGTCATCGCCTGGGTTCCGTTACAGAGTGACAGGCCTTCTTTTGCTTTCAGGAAAACCGGCTCGATACCGGCCTTCTGCATCGCTTCCGCACCGGAAAGCCTCTCCCCTTCGTAAAAAGCTTCGCCCCTGCCGAGAAGAACCAGGGCCAGGTGAGAAAGTGGTGCAAGATCGCCGCTTGCGCCGACAGAACCTTTCCCGGGCACAAGGGGATGAACTTTTTTATTCAACATCTGCAACATTGTTTCTACCACCAGGGGCCTGACCCCGGAATACCCTGACGCCAGAGAATTAGCCCTGAGAAGCAACATCGCCCTGACCACCTCTTCGGACAGGGGTTCTCCAACCCCGACGACACAGCTGACAACAAGGTTATACTGCAGCAGGTCTATTTCGTCCTCGCCGACAGATACATTGCTCAGTTTGCCAAAGCCTGTATTAACTCCATAGACTACCTTTTTTTCGGCGAGGATATCCTCGATTAATTTCCGGGAACGGAGCATTTTAGTGCCCGATTCGGGATTCAGTTCTACCTGTTCATATTTCCGCGCTACCTGAACTACATCTTCCAGGGTTAAGCTGGAACCGTCTATTACCACTGCCATTACGAGATCACCTCATTCAGATTGTTTGATGCATTATCACTGAAGCAGGTTTGTTTCGATGATTTGCTGCGCCGAAAAGTCATGAACCTGCAAATAAAAACGAACCAGTTCTTCCATTGCTTCGAGCGGTGCCGGGCCAACCAGTTCGGCTGAAACAATTGACAGGCCGTAGCGGGAAGCCTCGGAACGAACCGCTTCCATTACCTTGTGTATCGGGGTTTCCCTGTAATTCGTTAAATTCATGGAAACCTGGACCATGCCCCGATCGCTTAAATTTACCCCTATCGCCCTGACATAGCGCAGACCGCCGTTTAAATGCCTCACACTTCTGGCAATAGCATTTGCCAAATCCAGGTTATCTGAATTGAAGTTGACATTAAAAGCAATTAGAGGCAGTCTGACCCCTACAGCTGTTGCTCCGGCCTGCGGGTTAAACTTGGCAGGCCCTTCATCGGGAGCCCAGGCAGGATCTGCCAACTTATCGGGCAGCGCTTCGTACTGGCCTTTTCTGACCCTGACCAAGTTTTTCCTCTCTGCCGAGGTTGCTGCATCTTCATAGTAATAGACCGGGACGCCTTTACCGCCCAGGTAACGCCCGAACTGCCTGGCTATCTCAACGACCTCTTCTGTTTCAATATTCCTGACCGGAATAAAGGGGACCACATCAACTGCACCCATTCTGGGATGGTCGCCCTTGTGGGTAGTCATATCAATACCCTTAATACTTATTTCGGCTAGTTTTTCTGTTGCTTCCAGAACCTTTTCCGGTGCACCCAGATAACTGTATACAGATCGGTTGTGATCCCGGTCTGTAGATACTTCAAGCAGCTTAACATCAGCAGTGGCAAGGATTGCTTCTCTCACTTCATTGATTAATTTTTCATTCTTACCTTCGCTGATATTTGTAACACACATTAGAACTTTCATCTTTTTAGCACCCCGCATAATAAGATTAAACTAATCTTGCACAAGATTTACTTAACTTTGTTAAAATGCAGGCAGACGGCCCGGTTTCATCCCAAATCAAAAGCTTTTCCTCAAAAAGTCTGCCACCGCTTCAAGTTCTTTTAATTCCCGCGGGTCCTTGATCGAGGAAAGGTTAATTTCAATATTAGCCACACAGCCTTTCAGGCCGGCTTTGACCAGGCCCAGGGCAACCTCCAAATCTGAAACTGCACCGGGATTGGAGTTACCGACCAGCATAGTGGAAAGCTGGAGAACACGCCGGCAGCGTTCCCCGTTACGGGCAGGCACCCTGGCTGCGGCTATAAAGCCTTTTTCAATCCTGGCATTTCGTTCATATTTTTCGGCAGCGCTATTTTTCGGCAGCGCATAAGCTTCTTTAACCAGGGCAAAGGCCTCAACATCTTCCCCGGCACCCATGAGCAGCTCTTGTCTCAAATTATCCGCTTCAGCTGCTATTTCGCTGTACCGCCCGGAAGGAAGACCGTAATTTTTTTTTAAAGAAAGCTTCGCCACCATGGCAGCCAAAGCGGCAGCCATGGCCCCGGCCAGCGCCGCTGCAGATCCGCCGCCGGTAGTAAAATCTTCCGAATCAAGAACCTTTTTATATGCTTCGTTTTCCATTTAACAGACCCTCTCTAAGCCGGCAGGTGCCCCTGACCGGGCAGATTATCTATTACCAGCACTCCCTTTTTAATTACCTTTTCAACTATATTACCGCCCAGCCTGTAAATAACATGCTCATATTTCGGCACATCCCAGATCTGGATATCGGCATATTTACCCACGGCCAGTGTGCCGTAATGTTCTTCCATGCCGAGTGCGGCAGCCCCGCCGATGGTTGCAGCCAGCAGAGCCTCGGCCGGGCTCATTTCGTAGAGGCGGCAGGCCACGGCCATCACAAACTGCATCGATTCTGTCCAGCAGCCCGGGCAGAGGTTTGTAGCCAGGGCTACGGGCAGCCCCTGTTTTTTCATTTCCCGGTAATCGAAAGGTCGCGGATGTTTCACAGCAAAATCGAGGGCGGGCATTATAACACCGGCCACCCCGGCTTCTGCCATCTTTTTCATCGCCGCTGCAGGGGTATAGTTTAAGTGATCGGCAGAAACCATTTTCATATCTGCCGCCAGGTCTGAACCTCCAATGTACGAATAAGCATCCGTATGAATCTTTGGCTGCAGGCCATGGTCCAGGGCAGCCTTAAGGATTGCTTCCGACTCCCGGGCCGAATAGTGCCCGTCATCGCACCAGGTGTCACAGAACCGGGCCAGTCCCAATTCAGCAACCTTTGGAATCATCTCACCGATCAGAATATCTATATAGCGCTCCCGGGGAATATCAGCAGGCCAGCCATGGGCCCCGAGAAATGTGGAGACAATATCAACCGGTGAGCTGTTATTCAATCGCTTATTGACCTTAAGTAATTTTATTTCTGATTCGGCAGAGAGACCGTAGCCGCTCTTGCTTTCAACAGTGGTCGTCCCGGATGCAAGCATTTTCTTTAGCCTGGCTTCAGCGGCCAGAAAAAGTTCTTCCGCAGAAGCCTCTCTTGTCTGTCCGATCGTAACCATGATTCCGGTTTTAATACCTCTTTTTTCCAGCTCCGCCGGATCATTCGTTGTAAGGCTGGCAGCATATTCTTCTACCCGGGAACCACCAAAAACAAGATGGGTGTGGCTGTCTATAAATCCGGGAGCAACTACTTTGCCTGAAGCGTCTATCAACCTGGTCTGCTCGCTATCTATTAAAGGAGCAACTTCTCCCTCCAGGCCGACAGCCATGATCCTTTCTCCCTGAACTGCCAGCCAGCATCCGCCGGTAACGGTTAAAGTTTTTCCATCTCTTTTACCTGTTACCAGCTCAGACGCGTTAGCAATAACAAGATCAGCCGCTTCTCTGTTCATCTTTTAATTAACCCCTTTTTGAATTCGTTTATGCTTTTACTTTCCTACTTATCCAGGTCTTTCGGTCCGAATGTGGCCGCTGGTGTCCACCAGAGGGGAACCTTAATACTATCGCCGGTCAAAGCTCCATTGCCTTCCGCAACATCTTTAGCTGTCTGGTAACCGGCCTGGGCATGGCGGATCACCCCTATACCGGAATCGACTGTCATGCAGGCCGAAAGGCGCAGGTCAGCTTCATCGGTACCGTCGGCAATCATAGTCACCCCGGTATGAACCGCTTCGCCCATTGAATAGTTGGCCTGGATGGCAATTAAATCGCACATCCCGATTGCATTTAGCAGGCCGTTTAACATGGGCCAGTCGGAGATAAGATCGCTGCCGTCGGGCATATTTTCCGATTCAAAGGTGGGGTTAACGATTGAGCCTGAATCAAGGTTATCTCTTGAAAAAGCAACAGGGCCTTTTACTTCCCCGGTCCTGATCAGGGCATTAACAGCCAGGGCAAAGCGCTTGCGCTGCCCAAAACCAAGATAGCAGATACGGGCCGGAAGGGCTTCAATGGGGATATGTTTGCGGGCCAGTTCAATCCACCTGGTTACCAGCAGGTCGTCTTTAAACATATCGAGGCAAAGCTGGTCGAGTTTGGCCAGGTCCTCTGCAGCACCGGAGATACAGGTCCACCGGAATGGGCCGCGCCCTTCACAAAAGAGAGGCCGGATATATTCTGCCACAAAACCGGGGATGGTCATCGCTTCTTTCTCCGCCAATCCCCCGTCTCGGCACTCCTTGCGGATGCTGGTGCCGTATTCAAAGGTCGGCACGCCCAGTTCGTAGTATCTATTCATAGCCTTCAGCTGCCGGATCATCGTGAACCGGGCTTTTTCCAGGTAGAGGTTCCTGTCATCTTCCCTCAACCGGTCAGCCTCCTGAGGAGTGTAGCCTGAAGGTATATAGGAAAATGGATCGTGGCAGGGGCACATTTCGGTAACAATATCGGGTCTGAAATCTTTGGTCAGGGCTTCTTCAAAAATATCAGCGGCATTACCGACAACGCCGATGCCGATCGGCTCTTTCTTTTCTGCATACTCTCTTGCCAGCTTAATTGCTTCATCAAGCGAGCCGACCAGTTTGTCAATAAACTTTTTCTTGATCCGTCTCTCGATAATCTCTTTATTGGCGTCGCAGAGGATAGCAACACCACCATGCATAGTCATTGCCCTGGTCTGGTTACCGCCCATACCGCCGGCCCCTGCAGTTAATAGAATCCTGCCGGTCAGAGAATCATCGTAGCACTTCCGGGCCACTGCAGAAAGGGTCTCAAAAGTGCCCTGTATTACACCCTGGGTACCGATATATTCCCAGGGAGCGGCCGTATACTGGGCGAACATGGTCAGGTTTTTATCCTGCAGGTCGTAGAATGTAGGCCAGTCGGCTTTCATAATATTGGTAGTCGCCATAACTACCGTAGGCGCCAGGCGGTGGGTTTTAAATACCGCTACCGGCATGCCCGACTGCATAACCATTGTTTCATCGTCTTCAAGGTCTTTCAATGTTTTAACAATGGCATGGTACGATTCCCAGTTACGGGCGCATTTGCCGGTTCCCCCGTAAATAACCAGCTCCTCCGGTTTCTCGGCGTTTTCCATGTTGTTTTCTAACATGCGCAGAATCGTTTCCTGTTTCCAACCTTTGCAACGCAGGTTGGGGCCCCGTTCTGCTTTTACGGAATAATAGATTTCCGGTTTTGACATTTTAGCCGCCTCCTTTTTACTTTGTGATATTAACTAGCAACTGTCATGCCAATCTGGTACCTATGTTACAATTAATTCTATTGCATCTCAACAACAAAATTCTTGTCCTCAGGTGCAACTTCAAATTCCTTATGAATTATGTGCATGCATTGACTTAAAAGGAAATATAATTGTAACATCGAATAGAATTAGTTAACAACGTAAAAAACAACTAGACGGAGAGAATCATGATAAATCTAAATACAATGCTAAAATTATTTGAGAGCATTGTTTCTTCATTTGTCATATTAGATGACTGCGAAGAAATTATATATGCTACTGAACCAGCAAAAAAAATAACCTCTCTACACAATATAAAGGGCAAATCATTTAAGGAAATAGATGGCTTAGATTTACAGAAAATCCTCTATAAAAAAATAACATACAAATCTTCGTCGGGAGAAATATACTCTGTTTCGGCTAAAAAAATTAACTCTGGACGCG
>SLHT01000084.1 GCA_007136055.1 Syntrophomonadaceae bacterium | reverse complement strand
TTATTCGCAGGTAGTCAGCCATAGCCTCGGCATTCTTAAAGTAGATAAACACACTACCGTTCCTCTTCCTGATTAAGGGTTCCAAATTATAAGATTGCAGTGTTTTTTGATAGACCTGGGCATCATCAACGCTGTTGCAGTTTAACTCAAGGTGGTAACCGGAACGGCGGGATATACTGATACTTCCCCCGGCTAAAAAAGCACCTCGCAATAGTGCTCTTCTGCAGCATTTTCTTTTCGGAACAGCAGCAACTAAACGGGGCAAGGCAATGTGCCGGCCTGCTTCTTTCAGATCAAGATAGATCAGCAAAGCATCGACCTGGTTAAATCCGTAAACACGAACTAAAAACTGATTCTTGTGAAGCCTTTTTTCCTGCTGCCTGAGGATAACAGGTGAAGCTATACCGGCCAGCCGAAGCAGGTTAAAAAGCCTGCGGGCAACACCATAATCATCAGTAGCAATGCTAAGGATATGCGTATTGTGACGAATAGTGTAGTAACCATTTTTGAGCATCAGGGCTTTCAGCTCCCAGGAACTGCAGCAAGCAAGAGATTCTTCATGCCTGGCCAACTCTTGTTTGACCTGTCTGGTCAAAGACAATTGCTCATCGCCTCCGGTCAGTTTTTGTTAATATCCCTGTGTTCAACGTTCAAATTAAAACGGGATCCCAGTGCCTGCCCGAGTTCATCTGCAATAACAACAGAACGGTGCTTGCCACCTGTACAACCCACGGTTATCACCAGGCTGGTTTTGCCTTCTTTAACATAAAACGGGATGGAAAATTCTAGCAGATCTTTGACCTTTGTAAAGTAACTGGCGGTTTCCGTCCAGCGCCAGAGATAATCTTTGACCTGGTCTTCTTCCCCGGTTAAAGGTTTTAAGTGATCGACATAATAGGGGTTAGGTAAGAAACGCACGTCGAAAACCAGATCGGCATCAGGAGGAAGGCCGTATTTAAAACCAAAAGAAACAATGCGGATCTGCATGTTTTTTTCCCGCTGCTCGGGCTCATAAAGATCCACTATCCTGGCTTTTAATTCCCAGGGCTTCAGTAAAGAAGTATCAATTTCCTGGCTGGCCTTGCCCCTTATTGCACTGAGCGCTTCCCGTTCCTTTTTAATAGCTTCCGGTAAACTCACATTCTTGAGAGGGTGACGGCGGCGTGTTTCTTTAAAACGCCTGATCAGGACTTGATCATCAGCTGTCAGAAAGAGAATCTCATAGTCTGTCTCGCGCACTTCCAGTTCCTGTAAGGCCTCAAAGAGGTCTTCAAAAAAAGCAGCGCCGCGCATATCACAAACAAGGGCTACTTTCTTGTTTTCAGATTGAATAAAAAGATCGGCGAATTTAGGGATGAGGGTAGGCGGCATATTATCTACACAGTAGTAACCAAGATCTTCAAAACAGTTCAGGGCATGACTTTTTCCCGCCCCGGACAACCCTGTAATTAAGACTACACGCATGGCACCTTTTTCACTCATTACAAAACCCTCCATTTAACTGCTTCTATTCAGGATAGGTAGGCATATTCAATACATACTTTTCTATCACTTCCGCTACACCATCTTCATGATTAGCAGAAGTAACCAGGTCCGCCGCCTGAAGGAGTGCGGGGCGGGCATTTGCCACGGCTACTCCCAGGCCGGCATAACTGATCATGTCTAAATCATTGTGGCCGTCGCCAAAAGCAATAATCTCTTCTTGCTTGATACCATTTTGCTCCGCAAACCAGCGCAGGGCCTGGCCTTTTGTCGCTTTTTGATCGGTAATTTCAAGAAAGTACGGGCGTGATTGAAGAATAGAAAGTTTTTCCCCAAAGCTGTCTTTTAAGCCCGCTTCAATACCGTCAATGTTTCCATCCCAGCAAATTATACTCATTTTAGTAGGCTTTGCCCCGTTGCCAGTCAAAAAAGTGCTCAACTTACCGACGGCCTGCAAGTCAACCTGAGTGAGGGTCTGATAGTACCGGGAGTACTCACTTTCTTCACTGATATAGAGGTTGTCTTCAATAAAAACACTTACATGGGTGCCCTTAAGCTCAGCTTCTTCGGCAACGGCCACGGCCAGTTCATTGTTCAGAGGCTGGTGAAAGACAATCTCCCCGCTTTTCGCTTTTTTTATCATTGCCCCGTGGTAATTTATCAGAGGACAGTCGCCATCTAATTCCAGGTCTTTCAGGTAAGAAACGCTGGTTTTAAACATCCGGCCGGTGGCAATAACAAAACTAACCCCCATACTGACCGCTTTACGGATCGCTTCCTTATTCCGGGCAGAAATATTTGAGTTTTCATCGAGCAATGTATCATCTAAGTCCGCGGCAATCAGGCGGAAACGCATTAGGCAACACCCCATTACAATTAGTCCGCTTAGTATATATACAGTATAGCATAACAATGTGGGCATTTCAGGGAGCAACCCATGGGGGAGAGAAGTGCTTCTTTATGACCAAAGATTCTAATGATCATGAAGGTGGCGGTATACTGTAGCGGCAAGTGAGCGGTTTATTTTCGGGACCTCTTCAAGCTGATCCACTGAAGCTTTCATGATCTTCTCGGCGCTGCCAAAATGACTTAAAAGTGCAGTTCTCCGGGTTGAACCGATCCCGGGAATGTTTTCGAGCAGGGATTGGATGCTGCGGCTTCTGCGACGCCTGCGATGGCCGTTGACGGCGAAACGGTGAACTTCATCCCGAATACGCTGAAGAAGGTGAAGTAAGGCGTTATTTGCTGCCAGGCGGATTGGTTGCGAAACATTCTTCAAAAATATTTGATCGGGGTTTTTAGCCAGGGCGACAAGCGGTACTTCCTCCAGTTGTGTTCCCTGCAGGGCTTCAATTGCAGCATTGAGCTGGCCTCTACCACCGTCAATGAGAATAAGATCGGGGTTGTCCCAGTTTTTGCGATAAGCTCTTCTTTCTAAAACTTCATAAAGTGCGGCATAATCATCACCGCCCGGAGCCTGCTTTATGTTAAAGATTCTGTAATCGCCCTTGCAAGGTTCCCCGTGCCTGTAAACTACCATTGCTCCTACTGTTTCGCCACCCCGCAGGTGGGAAATATCATAGCCTTCTATTAATTCAGGCGGGGCTTCCAGTCCCACTAAACGGGCCAATTCCATCAGGGGCTCTTCTGTTTTACGCCTGCGCTGCTCTTCTTCTTCCTGCAAACGGAGAAGGCAATTGCGCCCGGCAAGGTCGACCATTTTTTTCAACGAGCCCCGTTTTGGTATGCGCAGGTTAACTTTCCGGCCTGCCTTACCTTTAAGCCACTGCTGGAGAAGACCTGCATCGGCCGGTTGATCAGAAACTGCTATTTCAAGGGGAAGATCTGTTTCGCGGCTGTAATAATTCTTTATAAACGAGGCCATCACCTCTTCGTTATCGACATCTTCTGCCCCGCTGAGAGAAAAATAATCCTGCCTGAGCAGCTTTCCGCCCCTGATCTGGAAAAGGTGTACGGCAGCGTAACTGCTATTTCTGGCCAAGGCCAGGACATCACGATCGACACTGTTTTCTACTGAAAGCATTTTTTGCTGCTGACCCGCTACGCGCTTCAGGGCCAGGAGGCGATCACGGACTACAGCTGCAGCTTCAAAACGCTGTTCCGCAGAAGCCTCTTCCATCTGCCGCTTTAATTTATCTTCAAGCTCGCCATATCGCCCCTGCAAAAAAAGGATAACCTGGTTGACAATTTTTTCGTAAACGGCAGGTGATACTGCTTCCCGGCCCCGGCAGGGAGCGAGGCAGCGCTTCATCTGCTGGTTCAGGCAGGGGCGATCGTGAGCAGGACTGCCGTTAAGCGGCTGCCTGCAGCGGCGCAACGGAAATATTGAATTGAGCAGACGCACTGTTTCCCGCACAGCCCTGACATCGGTGTATGGACCAAAACGACGCTCTTCTTTACCCGGTTCCGGACGGTAACGGCCGCGGCGGCTCCCCATCTGGGAAAGGCGGAGCAGCTCGAGACGCGGATACAAGTCGGCAGTCAGGATCAAGTAAGGATAATCTTTATCGTCTTTAAGGTTAACGTTAAAACGGGGACGATACTCTTTGATTAAATTACACTCCAGGATCAGGGCCTCTACTTCTGTATCAGTGACGACATAATCCAGGTCGGCAAGCTTGTTCTGGAGCGACCTGAGGCGCGGTGAACCGGCCGCATTTTCAGCCAGGTAAGAACGGACCCGCTGGCGCAATGACAATGCTTTGCCAACATAAATGACCCTGTCTTTTTCGTCTTTTAGCAAATAAACCCCGGGCTGGTCTGGTAAACGGCTCACTTTTTCTTTCAGCATTTCAAACATGTCCATGCCTCACAAATCCTATTCTGCCTGACATCCTGGTGCGCTGAACGCCTGCTTCGAAAAGGCTGCGGCAACTTTTATTTTGTTTTTCCCTGAATTCTCACTTCCGGCTTCAGGTGCCTGTCAGGTGCCAATATGCCCGCCAACCACTGGCCGGTGTATGATTCGGGACAGAGGGCAACTTCTTCAGGGGTGCCTGCAACCACCACCCTGCCCCCTCCGTCACCGCCTTCGGGACCCAGGTCAACCAGGTAATCAGCCCTTTTAAGAACTTCCATGTTGTGCTCAATAACTACCACTGTGTTGCCGCTTTCAACAAGGCGTTCGAGAATGACCAGTAGTTTGCTGATATCGTCAAGGTGCAGACCCGTAGTCGGCTCATCGAGAATATAGAGGCTGCGCCCGTTGCTGCGGCGCGACAATTCGGTAGCCAGTTTAACCCTCTGCGCTTCGCCTCCGGAGAGGGTTGTCGCCGGTTGGCCGAGGTGTATATAACCCAGCCCGACATCAAAGAGCAGCTGCAGCTTGCGTTGGACCTTCGGAATGGCGGAGAAAAACTCCAGGGCTTCTTCAACGGTCATGGCCAGGACATCAGCAATATTTTTTTCTTTGTAGCGTACTTCCAGGGTTTCGCGGTTGTAACGTTTACCACGACAGACTTCACAGGGCACATAAACATCGGGGAGAAAGTGCATTTCTATGCGCAGGATACCATCCCCGCGGCAGGCTTCGCAGCGCCCGCCTTTTACGTTAAAGCTGAAACGCCCCGGACGGTAACCGCGTCGGCGCGACTCAGCGGTTTTTGAGAATATTTCGCGGATACCGTCAAAGAGGCCTGTATATGTGGCCGGGTTGGAACGCGGCGTCCGTCCGATCGGAGACTGGTCAATGACTATAACCTTATCAAGGTGCTCGACACCTTCAAGCCCGCTGTGATCGCCTGCCTGCTCACGCGATCGATGCAGCTTGCGGGACAGGCTGCGGGCCAGGATCTCGTTAACGAGGGTGCTTTTCCCCGACCCTGAGACTCCGGCAACACAGACAAATAGGCCGAGCGGTATACCGACATCAATATCCTGCAGGTTGTGTTCACGGGCCCCGCGAATGCACAACCATCTGTCGTTACTGTGGCGCCTCTGTTCAGGCACAGCAACTTCTTTTCTTCCGGCCAAATAGTCACCGGTAATCGATTTTTTTTCTGCCATAATTTCATCTGCAGTTCCCTCGGCGACAATCCAACCACCTCCGGCACCGGCACCCGGCCCGATATCGACCAGGTGATCAGCGCTGCGGATAGTTTCTTCATCGTGTTCAACAATCAGGACGGTATTGCCAAGGTCGCGCAGCGCTTTCAGGGTGGTAATCAGGCGGGCGTTGTCCCGCTGGTGCAATCCGATGCTCGGCTCATCAAGGATATAGATTACCCCGGTCAGCCCGGAACCAATCTGGGTCGCCAGCCTAATGCGCTGTGCTTCACCACCTGAAAGGGTGGCCGCAGCGCGGTCAAGGTTTAAATACTGCAGGCCAACATTGCGCAGAAACAGCAGTCTTTCCGCTATCTCTTTCAAGACCTGCCTGCCGATATGTTGCTCCCGCTCTGTAAGCTGCAGCTGTTCAAAGAATGCTGCTGCCTGCTCCACCGTCAGGGCTGAAATCCCGGCAATGTTATAGCCACCGAGCAAAACTGCAAGGCTGGCAGGTTTAAGGCGGCTGCCCTTACATGTTGGGCAGGGCCGAACCTGCATATAACGTTCCATATCAGCGCGCATCTCATCTGATGCCGTCGACGCATAGCGCCTCTCTAATAATTTGAGCACACCGGGAAAGACTTTTTTATATGAGCGGACCCTCTTGAACATATTTACATAGCGAAAGTTTACCTTTCCGGGAGAGCCATATAATACTTTTTGCCGTTCATCGGGCGATAATTCACGGAAAGGAGTATTCAGATCGATTCCCCACTCTTTCGCCGCGGCTTCCAGGAACTGCTGGTAGTAATTCTGACCGGACCAGGGGTGGATCGCTCCTTCGCGAATCGTAAGCTCGGGATAAGGGATAATTAGCTCTTCGGAAAATTCGGCCCTGGTCCCCAGTCCGCTGCAGTCAGGACAGGCTCCGTACGGGCTGTTGAATGAAAATATACGCGGGCTGATTTCTTCAAAACTAAAACCGCATTCGGCACAGGCAAAGTTTTCACTGAAAAGCTGTTCTGAACCGCCCACTTCTTCAATTAAAACCAGGCCCTCGCTTAATTTCAGGGCCGTTTCCAGAGAATCAGCAAGACGGGCCTGAACCCCTTCGCGGATGACCAGTCGATCGACAACAACTTCGATGCTGTGTTTCTTTTTCTTGTCTAAGATGATCTCTTCCTCAAGATCACGCACTTCGCCGTCAACCCTAATACGGACATAACCCTTGCGGCGCATATCTTCAAAGAGGCGTGAATATTCCCCTTTCCTGCTTCGCACCAGGGGCGCGAGAACCTGGATCCTGGTTTCCTCCGGCAACGCCGCAATCTGGTCAACCATCTGCTGTACTGTTTGCTGGCTGATCTCTTTTTGACAGCTCGGGCAGTGCGGGTTCCCGATGCGGGCAAATAACAGGCGGACGTAGTCATATATTTCGGTCACTGTCCCTACCGTGGAACGCGGGTTGCGGGATGCAGTTTTTTGATCGATTGATATCGCCGGCGAAAGTCCCTCGATTTGATCGAGATCGGGTTTATCCATCTGCCCCAGGAACTGACGGGCATAGGCTGAGAGCGATTCGACATAACGCCGCTGTCCTTCGGCATAGATTGTATCAAAAGCCAGGGATGATTTACCCGAACCGCTTAAACCTGTAAAAACAATTAATTTGTTGCGGGGCAGAGATAAATTTATATTTTTTAAATTGTGTTCTCTTGCCCCGCTGATAATGATTTCTCCTGCCGACAAGCTTTTCACTCCTCGTTATTATAAAGATCTGCTACTTATTGATAATGAAGCATTCAGAGCCTCTCTAACTCAAAAATCATGTCGCGCAGTTCGGCTGCTTTTTCAAATTCAAGATCCCTGGATGCCGCTTTCATTTCTTTGCCCAATTTTTTGATCATTTTTTGGCGTTTAACTGCGTCCATTTTCATGAGGTCCTCTTCAAAGTAGGGTTCTTCTTCTTCTGCTACCATTGTGGCTCCAATCAGGGCGCGGATGGGCTTGACAATGGTCGCCGGGGTTATCCCGTGCTTTTCATTATATGTTATCTGCTTTTGACGGCGGCGTTCAGTTTCGTCTATGGCGTTGTGCATCGAAGCCGTAATTCCATCTGCATACATGATCACCCTGCCTTCGATGTTCCGGGCTGTCCGCCCGATAGTTTGAATCAGTGAACGCTCAGAACGCAGAAAACCTTCTTTATCAGCATCAAGGATAGCGACGAGGGTTACTTCAGGCAGGTCAAGACCTTCCCTCAGCAGGTTTATACCGACCAGGACATCGAACTCGCCCAACCGCAACCCCCTGATAATGGTCATTCTTTCCAGGGCCCCGATATCGGAGTGCATGTAGCGAACCTTAAGGCCCATGTTTCGGTAGTACTCGGTTAAATCTTCCGCCATACGCTTGGTCATGGTTGTAACCAGGACTCTCTGGCCGACCCCGGCCCTGGTCCTGATTTCTCCGTAGAGATCATCAACCTGCCCTTCAGCAGGCCTTACTTCCACCTGGGGGTCGATCAAGCCGGTCGGGCGGATTATCTGCTCGACAACAGCATCGCTGTGCTCAATTTCCCAGGGCCCCGGGGTAGCCGAAACCAGGATAGCCTGGTTGACCAGCGATTCGAACTCTTCAAAACGCAGGGGCCGGTTATCAAGAGCTGAGGGCAGCCTGAATCCGTGTTCGACCAGCGTGCTTTTACGCGAAAGATCACCGCGGTACATACCGTTAATTTGAGGTATGGTAATATGAGATTCATCTATCACCACCAGCATATCTTCCGGAAAGTAGTCAAGCAGGGTCGCCGGACGGCTGCCTGCAGGACGCCCGTCCAGGTGGCGGGAATAGTTTTCAATGCCACTGCAAAAACCTATTTCCTGCATCATTTCCAGATCGAAATTAACGCGCTGCTCCAAGCGCTGGGCTTCAAGCAGCTTGTCCTCTTTCCGGAAGCGGTTCAGCTGAACCTGTAGTTCAACCTCAATGTCAGTAATCGCCCGCTGCAGCTGATCAGGCGCAGTTACATAGTGGGTAGCCGGGAAAATTGCCACGTGGGCCCGATCCCCGATTACTTTACCGCTGACCAGGTCAACTTCCCGCAGCCGCTCGATCTGATCACCGAACAGCTCCACACGCAGGGCTGCTTCAGAAAAAGAGGCCGGGATGATTTCCAGCACGTCACCCCTGACCCTGAAAGTGCCCCGGTGAAAATCAATTTCATTGCGCTGGTAGTGAATATCGACAAGACAGCTGATAATTTCATCACGACCCATCCTGGCGCCCGGGCGCAGAGAAAGTACCTGCTCCATGTATTCTTTCGGCGAACCAAGGCCGTAAATACATGAAACCGAAGCCACGACAATTACATCAGGGCGTTCCAGGACAGCGCTGGTCGCCGAGTGACGAAGCTTATCAATTTCATCGTTAATAGATGAGTCTTTCTCGATGTAAGTGTCGCTACTGGGCAGGTATGCCTCCGGCTGGTAATAATCGTAGTAGCTGATAAAGTACTCCACCGCATTGTCAGGAAAGAGCTCTTTAAATTCGCTGCACAGCTGCGCCGCAAGAATTTTGTTGGGAGCCATTACCAGGGTCGGACGCTGAACCTGCTCGATAACATGGGCGATAGTATATGTTTTTCCGGACCCCGTTACCCCCAGCAGGGTCTGGTAAGGGCAGCCCCGGCGCAGTCCATGCACCAGGGCTTCGATAGCTCCCGGTTGATCGCCGGAAGGTTGATAATCAGATTGAACTTTTAAGCCGCTATTATTGCCCACGGCAGCACCCCCGTTTAACCTTTAACTCGTAAACATTATTAATTATAACATAATTAAAAAAGAAGTCCTGCCTCGAAAACTATGATCAGAAGACCGATAGCAATAAATAAAAAAGCGGAGCCAAGTTTAATAACCCGGGGACTTAACCTGGAAATAAAGCGGCGGCCCAAATAAACTGCGAGCATATGATTAACCAGCATGGCTAACATTGCCCCGGTAAAAACAGCCAGGGGATATCCGAAGCTGGCTGCGAGAAACACTGCCGCCAACTGAGTTTTATCTCCCAGTTCGGCTAAAAATATTATCCCCAGGGTTTGAAAAAAACCGGTCTTACCGACATTTTCCGTTCTTAGTTCTTTGCCGCGGAAATATGTATACAACCCGACGACAATAAAGAATAAACCTGAGCAAAGTGCTACCAGGGAATGAGGGATAGCTTCAGCTATAAAACTACCTACTCCGACAGCCAAACCGAAAAGAACTGCCATAGCAGCCATCGCTCCGGCAAGGACCTGCAGGGGAGGGTAGCGGCAGGCCATCGTCAGACAGACCAGCTGTGATTTATCGCCAAATTCAGCTATAAAAACAGCAAGAAATGCAGCTGTCGCCGCTGCCAGCATTAGTGACACCACCTAACAATAGAATTCGGAAGACAGGGGCTGTTTACCGGCGCTAAAGAGCTTTTTTGCTATTTCCCAGGTTTTCTATTTTTCCTTTAAGCCGCCTCAATCGTCCCAGGGGATCGGGCTTGCGGACTTCTAAATATACCGGTGAATCCGAGGCGGGAACCGGTATCAAGCCCAGTTTAGCGCTGCGGTGCAGCAAGGAAACTGAATCATGTGATTTTAGTCCGGTTTGAAAAGAGTCTTTAGCCTCCGCTGCGGTTGCGGTGCTTTTTTTAAGGATTACGGAAAAAGGCTCCCCATCCCGGACCCCTTCCACGAGGACCATGAAGTAGCTCTCTTCAATTTTTTGAACCAGTTCATGATTATCAGCAATCCCTTCACCATTGATCCTGAGGATTAAGTCATCTCCAAGCAGGCCGGCCAGGTAAGCCGGCGAATCGGGGAGAACCATCATTAAGGGCACGCCCGTCGCAGGCATTTGAAAGCGGGGAGGGAGTGAATCTTCCTTCTTCTTTCCAAAAAGAATCAACAGCTCGTGGCCCAGGGGAGCAAACAATACTCCCGGCAAAACCAGCCAGGACAAAAATTCCGACCCCACGGCAACAATTAGAAGAATAACGCTGTAGACGGCCAGCCACCTTGCTGAAAAAATGGTTCTCTCACGGGGTGTCGATGACAGGGCCATGTCCGCATAACCAAGCCCGGCAGCTACCGGTATAACCATATACTGCAGACCCTGATTTTCCCCGGGATGCAGGGTTGACTCGAGTATGGGCCACCAATCAGGCATGCTCACTCCTGCAACATCAGTCTGAGCCACTACTGCAACAAGAAGCGCTACCAGCGGCAGGGGCCAGAATCGCTGCAGGGCAAAAGCTCCGACAACATTTCCATCCTCTTTTTTTAGATATATTGGACTGCTGCCCCAATGCCCCCCAACATAAATAAGTAGAGCCTCGGCCAGATGGAGCAAGCCGATTAAAACCAAAAGGGCAGGAATGTGAATCCTGAGCAGTGATTCAACAACAACATTCTGCTCCAGGTAAGGGAAAAGTGGGAGCAGGACGTGGCGGGTCAACAGGACCACAACTGCTACAATTCCTCCGGCATAGGAAAAGCAGAGATAACGGGGATTGATTAACAGTAACAGCAGGGCCACCGGCCAAATAAAGTAGAGGCCAATTTGTTCCAGAGATAAACCCATAAATATTAATATGGCGCTGGCTGCAAAACCGCCCAGCGCACCAAGGGTAATTGAGAACAACATCTGCCGGCCAACATTATTTATGGAACGGCCAAATAGTTTTTCTTCCGTAGCGGCCAGGCGCCTGTACTGCATGTAGACCAGGAAAAGAACAACCCAAAATATGGGCATAAATAAGGCAACCATGAAGGTAGTCATAAATATCTGGCTTATTTCTAAGAAAGGCTGCATCGATCAGTCAATTCCTCCAATAACATTCAAAAGACCGGGCTTCTTGATCAGCTCTATCGCAAAGTTAAGCTGTTCGTCATTTTCACGGGATGCAATATCTAAGGCATCGCGCAATTCAACCCAGGTTTTGTCATCAAATTCTCCGCTCAGCTCCAACCCGGCCCTGTCCTGAAAATTTCTCAAGGCGAGGAATGTTTGCCTGTCAAAGAAACCGGTAACCTCTACTCTTAAACCCAGCTGTTCCAGCATCATCTGTAACATCTCTACAGCGGGACCATAGTCACCTTCTTCGAGGCTGCCCGGATGAAAATAACGGTAATAGCGCAATATTTCAGGCATATCAACTTCATAATCAGGTTTGATACCGTGCTTATCAATATCGTGGCCTGACGGAGTAAAATATTTTGCCACAGTCAGCAGTATCGCATTGCCTCCCACAAGGTGTTCAAGTTGTTGGACAGAAGCTTTCCCGTAGGTGTTTTGGCCTACCAGGACAGCTGCTTCGCGATCCTGCAGGGCGCCAGCCAGCAATTCAGAAGCGCTGGCCGAATCCTCGTTAATTAACACCACCATCGGATAAGGCCGCGCGACAGCACTGGAGTGATAAATTCTTTTTACTTCACCATCCCGTCCGACCAGCCTGACAATTTCTCCTTCGGGAACAAGCTTTTCGCCTATTTTCACAGCCGGTTCAACAAGTCCCCCCGGATTATTGCGCAAATCTAAAATCAGCCCTTTACTTAGGCCGCTTTGTTCGATTTCCTTAAACTGTTCGTTAAACTCTTCAGCTGTATTGCCGTCAAAGCTGCTAATGCGTATGTAGCCAAGACCATCTTCAATTATTTCGCCAGACACCGTTGAAACTTGAATCTGGGCCCGTCCGACAGTGACTTCAAGCGGCTGATCTGCTCCCGGCCTTTTAATTAAAACTTCTACAGTTGTATCAGGAGGTCCCCGCAGCAGCTCTACAGCCCGGTCCAATCCTTTTCCAGTCAGCTCATGGCCATCGGCTTCTAAAATACGATCCCCGGGGCTAAGACCGCTTCTTTCGGCAGGGGACTCTGAAAATATTTCAAATACAACAATACTTCCATTTGTTTCTATAACAC
>SLHT01000212.1 GCA_007136055.1 Syntrophomonadaceae bacterium | reverse complement strand
GAAGATTTGCATGAACATGGCTGGTTGCGTTATGAAACAACCCATAAATTAGATCAGATCCGACTCAAACCTGGCTATACTGTGCTTGATTTTATTGCTTCCTATTTTGAGGAAAGGGCTCCTCAGGTTGTAGTTGAATAGTTAATTTAAGGTGATTATATATGAGTGAAGCAGTCAATATGCTTGAAGAGGTCAAACTATTAGCAGCTCGCCCTCGAGGCAATGCATGTATTGTGCTTGCTCATAATTATCTTGAGCAAAAAGCTTGGGCAGCTGAATTAGCTAAACAAACGCATAATGAGCACATCGATCTGTTGGAGCGTTTTGCCAACAAATCAGAGATAGCAGCTCAAGTTGGGCAGTATTCAGTAAACCACCTTTTTGAATATCTAAAGGGTAGAAGTAGTGCCCCGGTTTTAATTGTATCAGGTTTGGAGTTCATTAAAGCTACATGGATTGGCCATTCAAACAGCAGTGAGCAATTTGCAAGCAGAGTGGAAATGTGGAATGCAAAGCCTAGCTTACTCTTTGTTATGCAGTATGATAAATTATTGGCTAATTATAATTTCAATCGCTATAAACAATATAAATTTGTTATTGATCAAAAGGAGACCCTGGCTTTATGAGGAACAAAGGTTTATTCAGCACATTATTTATTGAAGAGCTAAAAAGTAAGGTTATTTTAGACGAAGTTGCTCAAGGCCGTCTGGCTACATTAGAGCAAACCTGGCACAGAAGTAACAAAGAAGATCCTGAGGCTTTGTGGTCCACTTTCCTCAAGCAGGCCTTAGGTTATCTCGAATTTGTTCCTCCTTCCGTAGCGGATAGCCCATCTGTTTATCCGCTTTATGAAGACTGGGGTTACAGTAGATGTGTTACGGTTCTTTACTTGACACCGATTGATGCAGAATTAGATGATCCAACCGTTGGTCGTTTTTATCCTGCCAAGTTATTAGATCAGCTTCAAGCACGCGATTTAAAGTGGGGTATTCTCTCCAACGGTTCTACATGGCGGCTTTATTCCACCAAAGCCTCAAGACCTTACGAAGACTTTGTTGAGCTCTCCCTTCAGAACACATTAGAAAAAATGGACGAGAAGGAATACGGTCTTTTCGAGCGCTTTTTCCACCGTGATTCTTTTGTATTCGTAGAGAATGATGCGGATCAAGAGGAAGCTGAAGTAATTGAAAAGTGCCGTCTGGACTTCGACCGGGAGCAGTCGGAGCAAATTCTTGAACAATATGTTAAAACACCTTTTTTAGCGCAGGTAGATGAAGTACTGCAGTATATCTGTAATGGTTTTATATTTGACACCCCTAAGAGCGGCGAAGAATATAC
Organism: Syntrophomonadaceae bacterium; assembly: GCA_007136055.1. Taxonomy (GTDB): domain Bacteria; phylum Bacillota; class Dethiobacteria; order DTU022; family DTU022; genus T3SED10-7. The sequence continues at coordinate 1,918 of SLHT01000212.1, read as the reverse complement.
TGAAGAAGAACGGGCTGAAATCTTTGAGAGTGCAGTTAAATTAATTTACCGCTGCCTATTCCTTTTCTATGCCGAAGCACGCAGACTGTTACCAAGCGATCCGGAAAAGATAGACCTTTACAATCGCCACTCTATTCAAGCACTCTGCCGTGAAGCTCACAAATTCCAGTGGGGTAAAAGGCACGATGTTGAACAATATGATCTCTGGAAACACTTAGAAGGGCTGATCAGAGCAGTTAACGAAGGAGACTCCGACTACGGGATTATGGGTTACAACGGCGGACTTTTTGATGATGAGGAAGAGCAGTTTTTAGGTGAGCATCAATTGCGCAATGACTATTTTGCCAGAGCACTCTATTTGCTTGCCTATGTTGAACCCTTACCCGAAGAACCTGAAAAAGAGTATGCCATTCCTTATGAGGACTTAGAAGTTCGTCACCTGGGCGAGCTTTATGAAAACATCTTAGAATATACTGTTCTATTAGCTGATGCTGACCGCATCCGCCGCCGGACGAAAAAGGGCGTGGAAGTGCAGTTGGCTTCGCAAACCACAAAGAAAACTGGTGATACCATCATCAAGAAAGGTGATGTGTATTTTGGCGAGTCTGTTTTGGAGCGTAAACAGACCGGTTCTTACTATACCCCTGAGTCACTGGTCCGGTTTCTTAATTATAAAACAATTGCTCAACCTCTCAGTGAAATTTTTGAAAGCAATTACCGTAAGCGTTTCAACGAACTTATAGAGCAAGCTAAAAATGGTTATGATCTTGGCACCCGTCGTGGTGCGGCTCAGTCAGCCGCAGCTTTAGTAGAGCGCTTTGCTGAAGAAGAGCTTTACCATTTTAAAGTTTGTGATCCCGCCATGGGTAGTGGTCACTTTCTAGTCGATGCTGCTAACCAGATGACCGGCTTTGTAATTGCCCTACTGGCGGAAGTGCCTAATGTTGAAGGCATGTTTGTATCAGTGACCAGTGATCCTAACTATTGGCGCCGAAATATTACACGCCGCTGTATTTACGGGGTCGATTTTAATCCACTGGCAGTAAACCTGGCTAAACTATCTTTATGGCTGAACTGCTTTGCTTCTGAACATAAACTAACCTTTATTGACCATCACCTCCGTTGCGGCAACAGCCTCGTTGGCATACGCTCTCTCGAGCATCTTACTGAACTGCCCAAACGCAAGAAGGATAAAAAAAAGAAGGAAGATGGCCAAAAGGTAATTTATGATTATGGTGTATTAACAGGAGCATTAGAAAGAGCAACCAGTGATGTGGCTTCTATCAGCCGCATGGACGAAGACGACACTGATGCTCAGAAAGCGCTTCTAGATGAAGCGATGGAAACCCTTTACACTGTAAGTCCTTTAGCCGATCTTTACACAGCTTATCTGATGGATCCGAGTATTTCTGAGTTGGAATATAGGGAGCTATTCGAGCATTTTGACGAAAGCAAAATAATTAAAGGCGTACTAAATGATAAGTTACAAGCTAAGGCTGAAGCAGTCGAGTCTTACCGTGAAAAACACCATTTCTTCCATTGGCCGCTTGAGTTCCCAGATGTTTTTGGTCTGGAAGAAGAAGGCGGATTCTCTGCGGCAGTGGGTAATCCGCCGTGGGATATGGTTTCTTCACAACCAGCTGAATTTTTTGAGAAATATGATGCTCGTTTTCGCTTGCTAAATCGTTCTGATAGCTTGAAGAGGATTAATGAGTTGTTTGACGAACACCCATTTATTCTTAAAGGTTGAGAAGAATATCAGAAGCATATTGCTGAAGCTAATAGTTATTATAATGAGAAAAAAAAAAATAAAAATGGGCCTAATGGCAGAAATAATTTATATCATTACTTTTTGCTTCGTTCTTATGATGTGGTTTGCTTGCATGGCTGTGTAGGTATGGTATTGCCTGGGAGCTTT
>SLHT01000027.1 GCA_007136055.1 Syntrophomonadaceae bacterium | reverse complement strand
TGCCAAAGCGGCATTGGCGGTATCAATTACATCAACTCCCGCTTCCGCCGCTTTCAGGTAAGCCATCGAAGCCATACCGCTGGTATAGTGGCAGTGCAGCTGGACAGGAAGCCCCACCTGCTCTTTAAGCTTGCCGACCAATTCAAACGCATCGAAAGGCGAAATAAGTCCGGCCATATCCTTTATGCAAATTGAGTCAGCCCCAAGTTCTTTCAGATCCCGGCTGACCTTGATAAAATAATCTATATTGTGGAACGGACTGATCGTGTAGCTAATCGTTCCCTGGACATGGGCACCTTCTGTCTTGGTGTAATAGATAGCCTTTTCCATATTACGCAGGTCATTTAACGCATCGAAAATACGTATTATATCTATACCGTTGGCGACCGCTTTTTTAATAAATTCGGCCAGCACATCGTCAGGGTAGTGTCGGTAACCAACTATATTCTGGCCGCGAAGCAGCATCTGCAGCCTTGTGTTCTTTAAGTTTTTACGCATCTGGCGCAGGCGATCCCATGGATCTTCGTCTAAAAAGCGCATGCAGGCATCAAAAGTAGCTCCGCCCCAGACCTCGAGAGAGTGATAACCAACCTGGTCCATAACTTCCAATATGGGCAGCATTTCGGTCAAACGCATCCTGGTTGCCAGGAGAGATTGATGGGCATCACGTAGCGAAGTGTCAGTAATTCCTACTTTTCTTTGCTCAGCAGCCATAAAAAACCCACCGTTCATCTATAATAAATTAGCTAAAAAAACGAAATAATCACTATTCCAGGGCAATCAGGTTAACCACCCGATCGCTTGCATCCAACCTGATCAGGGTTACACCGCGGGCATAGCGGCCCATCAGGGAAACCTCATCAACTCTCTGGCGATTAACCACACCGCGGGCGGTGATGATGATAAATTCTTCTTCTGCACCGCTTAAAACGACAAAGACTGCCAGGGGTCCGCTGTGTGAGGTCGTCTTCATCCCAATCATACCTTTTCCGCCTCGACGACGAGTGCTAAACTCGCTAACCCGGACTCTTTTGCCAAAACCCTTTGCCGATGCAATCAACAATTGATGATCAACGGTGACCAGATCTGCACCGATAACTTTATCGTCAGGTCCAAGCTTAACCGCTTTAACACCCCTGGCAGACCTTCCCATCGGGCGGACCTGGTCCTCGGGAAAACGGACAAAAAGTCCGGCACTGGTTCCAACAAGAACTTCTTTTTGACCGTCAGTAAGACGAACCGCGATCAGTTCATCATCGGCGGTCAGGCTGAGAGCGATAAGACCGCTTTTACGGGTGTTCCTGTATTCTTTGAGGGATGTTTTCTTAACCATGCCTCGCGCCGTAACCAAAAGCAGAAAGCAGTCATCACTGAATTCAGTAATCGGCAGAGTAGCCGTAATAAACTCATTTTCTTCAAGCGGCAGAAGGTTAACCAGGGCCGTGCCGCGCGACTGGCGACCGGATTCCGGAACTTCGTGAATCTGCAGCAGGTATACTTTGCCCCGGTTACTGAAACAAAGCAACTTATCGTGAGTAGAAGCCACATGGCACTGTTCGACACGATCATTTTCGCGGGTCTGAATACCGATTACTCCGCGCCCCCCACGATGCTGGCTCCGGTAAGTAGTTAAAGGCAACCGCTTAATATAGCCGCGGTCTGTCAGGGTCACGACTACATCTTCCTGAAATATAAGGTCAGTTAAGACGACATCGCCTTCGTCAGCTGCAATCTGGGTACGGCGATCATCGCCATGCTTTTCCTGGATAACCGCCAGTTCATCTTTAATGATGCTTAAGACCAGTTCATCGTCCTCCAGTACGCTACGCAGGTAAGCAATCTTTTCGTGCAGCTGCTTTTGTTCTTCAACCAGCTTAGATATTTCAAGCTGGGTCAGACGCTGCAAGCGCATATCAAGGATTGCCTGAGCCTGTTTTTCGGATAGCCCCAGCAGATTCATTAAACCCTCGCGGGCAGTCTGAACATCTTTTGAGCCCCTAATCAGGGCAATTACTTCATCCAGCCGATCAAGAGCAGTCAGCAGGCCTTCGACAATGTGCAGCCTTTCCTCGGCCCGTCTCAGGTCGTGCTCGGAGCGCCGCCTGATTACCTCTTTTTGATGTTCCAGGTAATAAGCGAGCATCTGCTTTAAGTTTAACACCTGGGGCTGGCCGTCAACCAGGGCCAGCATAATAATCCCGAAGGTTTGCTGCAAGGTGGTAAATTTATAGAGCTGGTTAATAATAACCTGCGGCTCATAGTCACGCTTGATTTCAATAACTATACGCACTCCTGAGCGGTCTGATTCATCGCGCAAATCGGTAATCCCTTCCATCTTGCGCTCTTTTACAATCTCGGCAATTTTTTCAACCAGCTTTGACTTGTTCTGCTGATAGGGTAGTTCACTGATAATAACCTGGTTGCGGCCCTTGTCCTTCTTTTCTATCCGGGCAACGCCACGAATCTTGATAATACCACGGCCTGTCTTATAAGCAGAGTAGATGCCTTCCTGTCCGACAATAATGCCCCCTGTTGGAAAGTCAGGACCTTTAATAAGTTGCATTAAATCGATTATTGATGCTTCAGGATACGCTATTAAATGCTTAATTGCCTCAATCAATTCGTTGAGGTTGTGGGGAGGGATGTTAGTAGCCATGCCCACTGCAATCCCCGAAGATCCGTTAGCTAAAAGGTTCGGGAAGCGAGAAGGCAGGACTACCGGTTCTTCAAGACTCTCATCAAAATTTGGCCTGAAATTGACAGTCTCTTTTTTCAGGTCGGTGAGCAGTTCGCCTGCGATAGGCGAAAGTCGCGCTTCGGTATAGCGCATGGCTGCAGCCGAATCCCCGTCCTGTGAGCCGAAGTTTCCGTGTCCGTCAACGAGGGGGTAACGTGTAGAAAAATCCTGCGCCATCCGCACCAGGGTATCATATAAAGCAACATCTCCATGAGGATGATACTTACCTAAGACTTCACCAACAATACGGGCAGATTTTCGATACGGTTTGTCGGGCGTAGATCCCATTTCAGACATAGCATAAAGAATCCGCCGGTGAACAGGTTTTAAACCATCGCGCACATCGGGCAGAGCCCTGCTCACTATAACGCTCATAGCATAGTCAAGAAAAGAAACTTTGACTTCATCGTAAATACTTACAGGTATTACATTTACTCTTTCGGCCATTGAATCTCCTTATGATCTTGAAGCATAGTTGGAAGAATGAACACTTGCTAAATTTTATCACATATTAAACCTGCAGAAAAGACACTTTTTGCCTGAAATCAAATCTTATTTCTTGATCGCCTGGTCCGCTTCGGAATCATTTTCTTAAGCAGTGAATCAATTTCCTTTTTATCCATGGCTTTAACCTGCCAGGTTTCTGCTCTCTTCTTCCCGGGTCTGTTTATGGACAGGGTCACGGTGTTTTTTGACCAGCGGTAAGATGAAATCTCGTTCCACTTCCAGAAGCCTCGCGGTGTAGAAACACCTTTTTCCCGCAAAGCAGGTTTTTCTGCTTCGCGGGCAATAACTGTCAAAATCAGGCCCCCGTAAAAGAATAGATGAACATAAGGGCCAAATATCGTTGCATCAGTAGCCACGGGCATATTTTGCAGATCAAAACGGCTCAAAAAGTAAGATACTGCTATAATAATCATAATTAACAAAAACGAATCTGCATTGTAACGGCTGAACAGGATCCGGTTAACCTTTAGCAGGACAGGGCCCAACTGCAGCCGGCGGATATAAAGATATGCCAGGACAATCAGGGCCAATAAGATGTACGGAAATATAAGCCTGATAATCAAATGAAGTCCCTCCTGCTAAGCATTTAAACCGTTCAGCCTATTTTAGGGTATGCCTAATTAAAGCATGAAATTAGTCCAGGGTAAATAGGCAAAATAACTTTGCACTCTTTAAAATCATTATCCTGACATGGCATTGCTGCATAGTTCATAACTTGGCACTGTGAAACACCTAACATTAAAAAATATAATAAGCAGGATATATTGATGTTAATATTGAATCAGTATATGTTAATGCTAAAATCTTGGATAAAGTCTTTAGTAGGGGGTGAAAGAAAAAAACAAGACACACAAACAGGAAGACTTTTTACCAGGATGTTTTAATATGCTTAAAATTTAAGGAGGGTCAAAGATGAAAAAGAGTAAAAATGTTTTTGTTTTTATGATTTTAGCAGTTTTTGTGGTCAGCCTTTTTGCAATCGTCGGCTGCGATGAAGCTGCAGAGCCCGAAATAGACGAGCCTGAAGTAGACGAACCTGAAGTAGACGAACCCGCTGCTGTAACCCGTATAAATATGGGAGCAGGCTGGGTTACCGGAGTTTATTACCCGCTGGCCGGGGCAATGTCACGTATCGCCCATACCAGTATTGACAACATCTCGCTCACCGTTGAGTCGTCCGGAGCTTCGGCCGTCAACTCAAGAATGATCGGTAGCGGTGACCTCGATATGGCTATCGTCCAGAATGACGTTGCCTATTACGCTTACCTTGGTGAAGGCGAAGCCTTCGAGGGCAACCCGATTGAGAACATGCGCGGTATGTTTGTCCTTTATCCCGAACCGGTACAGATTGTAGCCGCCGCCGGGTCGGGAATTGAATCCCCGGCCGACCTTGCAGGTAAGAACGTGGCCTTGGGCCCGCTGGGCAGCGGGGCTGAAGTTAACGCCCTTCAGGTCCTGGAAGCTGCAGGGCTGACTGAAGGCGATTTAGGTTCCGCAGAACGCCTGGAAGCCGGCGAAGCCGCTGACTTCTTAAGAGACGGCAGGGTTGATGCCGCCTTCTTTACGGTCGGTATCGGCGCTTCGGTTATTGATGAGTTGTCGGTAATGGCCGACATCTACCTGGTTAATATCGTCGGGGATATTGCCGAGTCCCTGATTGACAACTATCCGTTTTACGCCAGCGTCACCATTCCCGGCGATGCTTACTCGGATGTTCCGGAAGCAGATACAATTGCCGTTTTATCGATGATTGTTTGCCGCGAGGATCTGGATGCAGACCTGATCTACGACTTTATGAGCGGTATTTTCGATAATATCGACACTATCCACGGCGCTCACGATGTCGGTCATTTAGTGACCCTCGACACCGCCCTGGACGGCATGTCGGTTCCTCTTCATCCGGGAGCAGAAAGGTTCTTTGAAGAAAAAGGCATGAACTAAAGTATGCTGCTAACTCTATCCAGGAGGTACAGGGTGTAATATGCACCCTGTACCTTTTAAATAAGAGGTTAGAGGTGATAAATCTTGAGCAAAATAAACTTGGAAGAAGCAATTAAACAAAGCACAGATACTGATCTCAGCGATATAGTTGACGAAGGTAAAGTCCGCGCCCCCGGGGGAAACCTGGCGATAGTAATATTTGTCATTGCCGTGCTCTGGTCATTTTTTCACTTATACACGGCCGGAACAGGTCTTCTGACAGCCATGCTGCAAAGATCGGCGCACCTTTCTGTCGGCATCGCTCTCTGTTTTCTCTACTTCCCCTTCAACAAAAAGAATGACAGCGCATATGAACGGGTCCCCTGGTATGATCTGCTGCTGGCAGCTGCCGGGTTCTGTTCAATTTTTTATGTTTACTATTATTTCGACGATCTTGTCTGGAGAATCGGGGCCCCGACAACAACCGATTTAGTGATGGGCGGAATAGCAATTGCCCTTATTTTATTGGCTGCTCACCGCGCTTTCGGTCTGGTTTTACCTATTGTTACAGTCTTTTTTTTAACATATCCTTTTCTCGGCCAATATTACCCTACCCTTATCGGCCACGGTGGCTACCGCCTGACCAGGGTTATCAATGATCTTTACATCACCAATACCGGTATTTTTGGAATACCAATCGGGGTCAGCGCAACCTTTGTATTCATCTTTGTCCTCTTTGGTTCTTTTTTTCAGACCTCCGGAGCAGGACTCTACATAGTCAGACTGGCCTTCTCTACCATGGGCAGGTTCAGGGGCGGGCCAGCCAAGGCAGCTGTAATGGCCAGAGGCTTTATGGGCAGTATTATCGGCAGCTCGGTTGCCAACACTGTTGTTACCGGCTCGATCACCATTCCGGTAATGAAAAAAGCCGGCTTCAGCCCTGAAGTAGCCGGGGGTGTGGAAACTGCAGCTTCTACCGATGGACAGTTTCTGCCGCCGATCATGGGCGCTGCTGCTTTTGTAATGGCGGAATTTACCGGTATACCCTACTGGCAGATTGCCATTGCCGCTGCCCTGCCGGCGGTGATTAGTTACTTTGCCCTGCTGGCTATAGTCCACCTGCAGGCAGCGAAGACCGGGATGAAGCCGATGGCGAAAGAAGATATCCCGCCTTTCCTAAGAACCTTTATCCGGGGGATCTTTTATTGGTTCCCGATCGCCATTCTTGTTTATTACCTGCTAATTGTCCGCTTAACACCAATATTGGCCGGCTACTATGCCATCCTGGCCGTATTCCTGATCATGCTTATAGTAAGAGTGGTAAAACTGGTTGAATCCTTAAAAGAGGAAGATACTGAACTTTTCGAAAGCATGTTAACCCAGGCCAGGGGGCTATGGAACGATTTCCTTTCCGGTCTCGAAAGCGCTGCTAAGAGTATGGCCGGCATAGCGGTAGCCTGCGCCTGTGCCGGGATTATTGTCGGCGTGGTTACAATCACCGGGCTGGGCCAGAGCATGATCCTGCTGCTCACCAGTGTAGCAGGCGACAATCTCTTTATTTTGCTGGTCATGTCTGCCGGTATATCGATTATACTGGGCACGGGACTGCCGACAACAGCAAAATATGTGGTGATGGCCACCCTGGTAGCCCCTGCAGTTACGACCATTGCGCCCCAGGTGCCGGTTCTGGCCATTCACCTCTTCATCCTTTACTATGCTATCCTGGCTGACGACACGCCACCGGTGGGCGTTGCCGCTTATGCTGCTGCAGCCGTTGCTCGTTCAGAACCAATCAGGACAGGTCTCTTAGGCTTCAAGTTCGACCTCGGCGCATTTCTATTGCCGTTTATGTTTGTTTACAATCCTGAGTTTTTACTGATCGACACAACCTGGTACAATGCCCTTTTCGTTGCGGCAACTTCCCTTTTCGGTATTTACTGCTTTTCAGCAGTTATTCAGCAATGGCTTTTTACCAGGATGAAAATATGGGAGCAGGTTATCCTCCTTGTGGTGGCACTTTCAATGATCTGGCCGACCTGGTATACCGACATAATCGGGGCTACAATTTTCCTGTTAGTTTATTTTCACCAGAGAGCAGTTAAGAAGCGCGAAGATCAGGAAGCCCTTGCAACCGGCACATAGCCGGCTGTAAGCGGAATATTCCGGACCGTTTATTGTCAACAGCAGCACAGGGGAACCAAATAACATGCGGGCTGGTGCCATTGCCCATGAACTTTTGCGCAAACAGAGATAGCCTTTCGAGGTTGGCAGAATATACTGCTTTGCTTTTTATCCTGCTGCTGGGGGCCCTTTTTCAGACATCATGCGAACGGGAAAACGAGCCATGGCAGATCCTGATTCAGAATCCCCACAGCGGGATTGTTTATCATGAAACATCTGTAGAAAAAGAAACAATTCTAACCCTCAGCTACCGCCACTCGGTGAGCAGATCCCCGGTCCAAGGGACATTTTTAATAACCGAAACGGGCAAAATAAAACCTTTAACCACCGCTTACTCTTCTTTCGGACCGGGCCTGCCAATGGATTACATGGAATCTTACACCATTGAAGAAGGCCTGGTCACCGTTTACCACGAGGAAGAGCCCCGGGACAGCATCAGGCTGTGGGTGTCCCCCCAGACCGAAGAGACACTGTTCATCAATGAACAGGAATACCCGCTTGCAGCGCTGACAGATAGCCACCTTCTGCTCGATATCTCTGTTAAAACTAATAGTTGGGACAGCAAACCTTAACGCCCGCCAAGCAAAACTGCGAGCACCTCCGCGGGATCGCTGATCTGCCGGAGGGGCTCGCAGTTTGATTCTAACTCCTGCCTGTTCAATACAGGCTTTAGGTACAGGTTAAACATCGCAGTTGATTTTTACAATTCTTCCTTAAGCATTTAATTACCCAAAAACCCCTTAGATATCCAGATTTTGCACCTGGCGGGCATTCTCCTCTATAAATTGACGGCGCGGTTCAACCTTATCGCCCATAAGTACCCCAAAAATATTATCAGCTTTCATGGCATCGATAAGTTCAACCCGCTTGATAACCCTGCTTTCGGGGTTCATTGTGGTTTCCCAGAGCTGATCAGGGTTCATTTCCCCGAGACCTTTATAACGCTGGAGGCTGATGCCCCCGTCACGAGACCATTCATCTAAAAGCTTGTTCAGCTCCTCTTCCCTGAAAAGGTATTCCATTTTTTTCCCTTTTTTAACCTGGTAGAGAGGCGGCTGGGCAATATAAATAAAACCACTGTCTATTAGTTGTGGCATAAAGCGATAGAAAAAGGTCAGCAGGAGAACCCGTATATGGGAACCGTCTACATCGGCATCAGTCATGATGATGATTTTCTGGTAACGGGCCTTTTGGATGTCGAATTCACCTTCAATGCCTGTACCCAGGGCAGTAATTAAAGCCCGTATTTCTTCGTTAGCCAGGATCTTGTCCAACCTGGCTTTTTCAACATTGAGGATTTTTCCACGTAACGGTAGGATTGCTTGAAAGTGTCGATCGCGACCCTGTTTTGCTGAACCTCCCGCAGAATCACCTTCAACAAGAAACATTTCACTTTCTGCCGGATCTTTTGAAGTGCAGTCGGCCAGTTTGCCGGGCAGGTTGCTGATTTCCAGGGCACTTTTACGCCTGGTCAGTTCTCTAGCCTTACGGGCAGCCTCCCGGGCCCGGGAAGCCCTTACTGCTTTTTCTATAATTCTTCTTGCTACAGAAGGATTTTGTTCGAGATAAGCCTCAATACCATCGTAACAGATACTATCTACTACACTGCGTACTTCACTGTTTCCGAGCTTAGTTTTAGTTTGTCCTTCAAACTGGGGATCCAGCAGCTTCACACTTAATACCGCAGTAAGCCCTTCCCTGATATCTTCTCCTGATAAATTAACCTGGCTGTCTTTGAGCATGCCCATTTTACGGGCAAAATCATTAATCAGGCGGGTCAGCGACACTTTAAAACCATATTCGTGGGTTCCGCCTTCATGGGTATGAATATTATTTGCATATGAATAGAGCACTTCAGCGTAACCGGCATGGTACTGGAGAGCCAGCTCCACTTCAAAACCGTTTGCTGACTTCTGAAAATAGAGAGGTTTATTGGGAACCGTTTCTTTTCCCTGGTTAAGAAAGTCTACATATTCCTTTAAACCGCCGTCATATTTAAACTTCTCTGCCCTGCCGCTGCGCATATCTTTAAACGTAATTCTGGTGCCTTTATTGAGGAAGGCAAGCTCTCGAAGACGTTGAATAACAATTTCGTTATCAATGTTTATGCTTTCAAATATTTCAGTATCGGGTAGAAAGGTAATTTTTGTACCTGTTTTACTAACGCTGCCTGTTGCTTTAATTGGAGTCTTAATTTTGCCTTTTTCATAACGTTGATTATATATTTTACCGTCACGATATACCTCTACCTCCAGCCACATTGATAAAGCATTAACCACCGAAACTCCAACCCCGTGTAAGCCACCGGCCACCTTATAACTGTCATTACCGAACTTGCCCCCTGAATGCAGGGTGGTTAAAACAACCTCGACGGCAGGACGTTTTTCCTGGGGATGCTCTTCCACGGGTATTCCGCGCCCATCATCTGTTACGGTAACACTGTTATCTTGATTAACAACTACCTTGATTTGTTTACAATAGCCGGCCAGGACTTCATCAATGCTATTATCAACCACCTCAAAAACAAGATGATGGAGGCCGCGGCTGGATGTAGAACCGATATACATACTGGGACGACGTCTTACGGCTTCAAGCCCTTCCAGAACCTGGATATGCTCGGCATTATAAGCGTTTATATCATTCTTTTTCTTAGCCATTTTTCACCCCTGAGAGCATAAATATCTACTTGTTAGATTTTATATTAATACTAATCAAGCTATTAGCAAGCATGAATAGATAATCCTTTACTCAACTATTATATCATGTTTTATTGAGCACAATCCACGTTAACGGTTTAAAGGGTAACATTGCGTCGCCTGGACAGGGTAAGAGGCGAGATAGGAGAGATGTAGACATTTTTGCTTGTAACAACAAAAGATTTATGCCGTGTTGAACCAGGTATAATACTTGCAGGACTGTTCGATTCTGTATTTAAAAAATCTTTATTCACTGCGCTATTTTCTAAATCGAGATGAAATATTCCTATTAATTCGGTGCTAAATACAATTTCAGATCCTCCTATATGTAAAAACATGAAAGCCCTCCTTCATTCAATTTCATTCATGAACCTAAACTGCGCTGACTGGTTTTTAAAAACAATGGCTCTTTTCAGTTTTTAACTTTTATTGCTGCTACCTTTTATTAAATATTTATTTTAATTATCCTTCTTATCGAAGGGCTCTATTTTAAAGAAGATGTCTTTTACCACTTTACCTCCCGCGTGATCGTTTAATTTTAAAATTAACTTTGGTTTAAGCATAGAAAGATGGTAAGCCCAGACAGAATCTTTAACTACTACCCTGAGAACTCCTCTTGTTATACTTTCCGCACGGGTCACCTCGGAAAGTTCCGGTCCCACTATATAATTCCAGCCTTCAACTACCTGGTATTGTTTGTAACCATGCCATAAATTATAACTGCGCAATAAACCTTCAATTACCGGACCTACAGACTTAATCACAAGCCCTCCCCTGCCGGATTGTAATGGTTTTATATTCACCGTTCAGGCTGACCGCTAAGTTTTCTACTCCGACAGCTGTTGTTATAAAACACTGCCCGGAACTCTCTTTCAAAAAATCAAGCAATTGCATTTTTCTCTTATTATCAAATTCAGAAAAAACATCATCAAGTAAAATTATGGGCCAGTCATTATGCTCATTTTTAAAGAGGCTCACTTCAGCCATTTTCAAAGCGAGGGCAGCTGTTCTTTTTTGGCCCTGTGATGAGTATTTTCTGGTATCATAACCATTAATTTTTATTATTAAATCATCCAAATGCGGTCCCACAACCGTAGACCCTATCCTTAATTCCCTCTCTCTATTTTTATCCAAAGCCTTCTTGAACTTATGCTGCGTATCCTTAAAATCCTCACTATAATCAACACTGGCATCGTACTCTAAAGAAATATTTTCACTCGATGTTGTCATCCGTTCAAAAAATACTTTTGCTTCTTCTTCTAAAACTTTAATTATTTTAATCCTGGAATGAATAATTTTACTGCCTAATAAAACCAGTGATTGATCCCACGGTTCTAAAAGTTCATTGATTTGCCTCCCTTTATTATTATACAATCCCTTAATTAAATGATTGCGCTGCTGTAAAACTCGTTGATAGGATTTTAACTCTTCAAAGTAAACAAGACTCAAACGAGATGCTTCAAGGTTTAAAAAACGTCTTCTAACAGAAGGGCCTTCTCTAATCAATAAAAGATCATCAGGACTGAAGACAATTACAGGGAATTTTTGTAGGTGGTCGTATCGCTTAACAATCTTATTGTTTACCGTAATATTTAATGGTGTATTTTGTCTATAATTAATTTGAACATCATTTTTAAAGTTGTCTTTATAAAAAACCCCTTTTAAATAAAAAAAGGGTTCTTTCCACTTTAACAACTCCTGATCCCTTTTTGTCCGAAATGAGCGGTTTACAGACAGGTAATAAATTGATTCGAGAAGATTTGTTTTACCCTGACCATTTTCACCGCTTATTAAATTTAGGCGGGGATTAAACTGCAACTGCTGATGATGGTAGTTACGAAAACCCTTAATCAGCATACTTTCTATGTAAAACACAAAAGCAGCCCCCACAACTATTAATTTACTTTTTTGATCGGCAGAACAAGGTAAAGGTAGCTGTGATCATCAACTAACCTAAAAATAAGTGGACCACCCTCACCGTGAAAATCTACAATTATTTTTTCCTGATCAATACTTTTTAAAATTTCCTGGACAAAGCGTGTATTAGCAAGAATTTCTATATTTTCACCATTCTGCTCGACAGGTATAACTTCCTCCATACTGCCTTCCTGCCCTGATACCATGACTTCCAATTGATTATTATTAACCATAATATTAACAGCATTATTCTTTCCTTCAGCCAGTAAAGAAGCGCGGTTTATTGCTTCCTCTAAATCTTTGCAATCTACAATAATTCTTGTTTTATAGTCTTTAGGAATAACACCGCTTACATCAGGATATTTTTCTTCAAGCAGCCGCGTCGCAAAATAAACTTCTTCTAACTGGAAAGCTAAAATATTTTTCTCATATAAAAGTAGTATTTTTGCGGAATCATCACTCAATATACGTAAAATCTCCCGCATAGACCTGGCCGGAACCAGCGATACCTTCTCTTCAAGTGACCAT
>SLHT01000140.1 GCA_007136055.1 Syntrophomonadaceae bacterium | reverse complement strand
TTGTACTCCTGCGCAACATGAGCAGGAAAGAGGTGCGGGAAAAAGTAAAAGAACTCTTTCAGGCAGTAAGCCTGCCTGAGGACTATATCAAGCGATTGCCGCATGAACTCTCCGGTGGAGAGAAACAAAGGGTAGCCATTGCCCGGGCCTTTGCCGCAGATCCCTCCCTGATGATCTGTGACGAACCGATTTCTTCCCTGGATGTTTCAGTGCAGGCCTCGCTGATGAACCTTTTAACCGAACTGCAGGACTCAGCCGGGACATCGTACCTTTTTATCTCCCATGACCTGGCTGCTGTCCGCCACGTATCAGACTGGATTGCAGTAGTTTACCTGGGGCGCCTGTGGGAAATCGGTTCGGCCGAAGATGTCTTTATTCCGCCCTATCATCCCTATACAGAGGCGCTTTTATCTGCCATCCCGATTCCGGATCCGGAAATCAAACAGGACCGGATCAGGCTTAAAGGCAGTGTGCCAAGCCCCTTAAACATCCCGCCGGGCTGCCGTTTTCATACCCGTTGTCCGCGCAAGTACGGAGAGATTTGTGAAAAGGAAGAGCCACCCTGGCAGGATAAGGCTGAAGGACACAGGATCTGCTGCCATATCCCCTTAAATGAATTAAAAGAGCTGCAGGGTGAAGGGCTCCTTAAAAATTCGAGCGTGGGAGGTGGCAGATAATGGGTTCTTATTTTATTCGCAGAATCGGTTTTATCGTCGTGACCCTGATCCTGGCTTCGATCATAATTTTTTCAATTACCCAGTTTTTACCCGGTGATGTAGCCCAGGTTATATTAGGCCAGTTTGCCACTGAAGCGGCAATTGCCAACCTGCGTGAGGAGCTGGGCTTAAATGACCCGGCGTACATTCAATATTTCAACTGGGCTGGAAACTTTGTGCGCGGTGATTGGGGAGACTCCCTGGTCAGCAGGATGCCGGTACGGCCGATTGTTACCCAGCGCCTGGTAAATTCTGCTATGCTGGCCGGATTGGCGCTTATAATCTATGTGCCCTTAGGCATTATCTTAGGGGTAATAGCAGCTTTGAAAAGAGACAAACTGCCGGACCAGATGATTACCGGCGTTTCCATGGCTTTTGTCGGTCTGCCTGAATTTGTAAGCGGGCTGCTTTTGATCTCTTTTCTGGCTATCGGTGCCGGATGGTTCCCGGCCAACTCTTCTATTGATCCCGATTCGACTTTTATCGAATCGCTGCCTTACCTGATCCTGCCTGCCATAACGGTTAGCTTAACAGGGTTAGGCTACGTGGCCCGCATGACCCGCTCCGGGACGATTGATGTTTTAAGGTCCGATTATGTCCGTGCTGCCGAGCTGAAAGGGCTTCCCGGCAGCCAGGTTCTTGTGCGTCATGTGCTGCGCAATTCGCTTTTGCCTACGGTGACCATTGTGGCCATGGGTATCGGCTGGCTGCTTGGAGGGCTGATTGTTACCGAGGCAGTTTACGGTTACCCCGGCCTCGGCCGCCTTTTGGTTTACGGTATCCAGCGCCAGGATTTACCGATTATCCAGGCCGGATCAATGATCATTGTTGCAGTATATAGCCTGTCTAACCTGGCGGCTGATATATTATACGGACTGCTTAATCCAAGGATCAGGGTTGGAGAGTAAAATAAAGATGAAAAGCAAGTATAAAACAGCATCATTTATCAGGGAGTTAAAGTGGGAGTCATTGCCGGAAGCTGTTAAAAGAAAGGCCCTGATGTGCTTGCTTGATAATCTTGGAGTAACCCTTGTCGGCACACTTGCTCCGGTTAGTCGTATTGCTGCTGATTATGCCCAGAGAGCCTGGGCCGGTAATGAATCAACTATTGTAAGCGGTTGCGGTAAGGCTTCAGCAGCAGGTGCTGCTTTTGCCAATGGTTGTGCCGCAAATGCCCTTGATCTTGATGATGATGCCATCTATACCCGTGGTCATCCGGGAGCTCAGCTTTTTCCCGCGACCCTTGCTGAAGCTGAGAAAACAGGAGCAAGCGGGAAGCAGCTGCTCGAAGCGCTGGTAGCTGGTTACGAGGTTTCGATCAGGGCGGGGCGCTGCTGGCATGATCATCACCAAACTTACCAGGCCTGTGGTTCCTGGGGGTCGGTAGGGTGTGCAGCAGCGGCTGCAAAATTGCTTAAGTTAAGCGAAGAAGAGACTCAACAGGCCCTCGGTATTGCTGAATACCATGCTCCCAATGCCCCGATGATGCGCGATATTGCCAGCCCATCCATGGTTAAGCATGCCATCGGCTGGGGAGCAATGAACGGAGTCACTTCAGCAGAACTGGCAGCCTGCGGATATACTGGGATGCCCTCTATTCTCGGGTTTGAACAATACCGGGACTGGCTGGAAGACCTGGGTCAAGAATACTGGATGAAAGATTGGGTATTCTATAAAGAGTGGGCTTCATGTGCCTGGGGACATGCCGCCGGTGTGGCAACGCTGCAGCTGATTGATAAATTTTGTATCAACCCGGACCAAATTAGGCAGGTTAAGGTAAGAACCTTTGCTGAGGCCTCTGAACTGCAGCAAACGTATCCGGCTTCGACAGAGGAAGCCCAGTTTAACTTAAAATGGCCCCTGGCCTGTCTGATTATGGACCGGGAACTGGGGCCGGAACAAATATTGGAAGAGCGGTTTTCAGATCCAAGCTTGCTAAAACTGTTTGATAAGATTGAAGTTGTTTTGGATCCGGAAATCGACAGTCTCTACAATGAGATGAAAGAGATGGATTTAAGAATGTACAGCGCGGTTCAAATTACTTTAATAAACGGAAATCATTATGATTCCGGCATAGTTGAGCGAGAAGCCGATCAGTGGGATGAGGTATCGCTGGGGAACAAGTTTCGCCGCCTGGCATCTTATGTATTAGAACCCGAGGCTGTAGAGGATTTGGTAAAGATGATCTGGAGTTTTGAAAACATAACTGATATTCGTGAGCTGACCAGGTTTTTTGAGAAGTACCTTCCGGGATGATCTTCCCTGTTTTAAGCCACAATTATTTATTAATTAAACTGCCTGAACTTGTTTGGCTTCAGCCGGATAAAATGTAATATTCCAGCTGGAGCAAAAAAGAGGTGAAATATAAGATGATTTTGAAAACACCGGAAAAAATTACCCGCTGTTATGGCAAAGCCGAATCAAAAGGTTACCAGAGCCCCGAGGTTTGGTCAAAAGTAACCGGAAAAGCGGTTTACGGGATTGATTTAACCCTGCCGGGTATGCTGCACGGTAAAATATTGCGCAGTCCATTTCCCCACGCCCGGATCA
>SLHT01000168.1 GCA_007136055.1 Syntrophomonadaceae bacterium | reverse complement strand
TCATCACTTTAAAAGCTGTTTCCGGGTCATCCCAGACCATGGCAAAATCAGCTTCGTGCACCCCCGCAGCTGAAGACACCTCGCCTTTGTTAAAGATATAGAGCCTTCCCTGGCTGTTGTCTGCTGTTTTGATCTGGGCTTTTAAATTTTTATCCTTGATGTATTTAATGAAGGCCGGGTTCTTTTTAGAGGCGCCTCTTAACTTAACCGAAAGCAAAAAAAGTAGAAACTTAAATTTCATGACCCTCCTCCTCTTAATAGTAAGATAGCAAGATTGCGTATTTATGTCAACTGAAAGACAAAGACAGTCTGACGTTTCTCCTGTCTTCTTTTTGTTTCATAAAAAAGACAAAAGTTACGTCCATGCATCTTATTAACATGTCAGCAACCTGGGCTGGGCACTTAAAAAATTCGACCTTCCTAATCCTTTATACTGGCTGAATCCAAATGTTTCGAAAGTAAAATAACGTTCAAAAGCTAGTGCTTCTTCAATTTTCAAACTTTCTATAATCGCAAAGCTGGTGCAGTCGGTAAACAAAAAAAACTGATCGCTATATTTTTTATAGATCTCCAGGGCGCGGGGCAGACACCCCGGAACAGCATAGATTAACCCTTCGGCGTTTTCAGCCATCTGCATGCCACCACGAGACTGTCTGGCGATGGTTTCAGCCATTTTTTCATCGATTAGTTTACGGATCACTTCTGATACACTAACGTAATTAACCAAGGCACTCATAGCCGGCAGCATCATTAATCGACATCATATATACCAAATGATACAATGACTAAAAATATCAATTATTCATTCACTCGGAGGTGGTAAACCGATGAGACGAAAAATACTCATATTCACTTCTATCGCTGTCGTAATATTGTTAGGTTTGACTTTTTACATGATGCAGCAAGGCAGGTTTATTGACGAAACGGCTCGAGTTGACAGACCTATCGCTCAACCGGTCAGAGATGTAGAGCCAGTGCTCGAGATAGTCGCTGAAGATCTGGGCCTTATCTGGGCGATTGATTTCTTGCCGGGCACTTCAAAGTTACTGGCCAACGAAAATTCAGGCTCGATGTTCTTAATCGATACTGAGACACTCGAAGTTGATGAGATTGCCAGTGTTCCTGAGGTCGCATCAAGTGGCCAGGGCGGATTGCTAGATGTAGCAGTGTCGCCTGATTTTGAAGACGATAGCTTTATCTATCTAACATATTCTGCCGCGAATGAAGCGGGGGCCTCGGCAACCCACCTGGCCCGTGCAACGCTAAACTTATATGAGCGAAGATTTAGCGGCATAGATGTGCTGTATGTCGCCGAACCTTTCCTGAGCGGCACGTCACATTATGGATCCCGGGTAGTAGTACAGGGTGATTATCTATACATGACTATCGGTGACCGTGGAGATAAGAACTTCGAAAATCATGTATCACAAGATACAACCAATGTTCTTGGCACAACCATTCGGCTGCTGCGCGATGGCACGATACCTGAAGATAATCCGTTTGTCGATGACGCAAATGTGCTTGATGAAATTTACACTTATGGCCACCGCAACTCGCAGGGTATGACCGTACATCCAGAAACTGGAGAGATCTGGCAAAGCGAGCATGGAGAGAGTGACGGCGATGAGATTAATATCATTCGCGGGGGCAACAACTATGGGTGGCCGATAGCTACCTATGGTTGTAGCTATGCCACTGGACAAGATATCGGGGTCTTTCCTGAAGATCGTGATGACACGATTAATCCTGTGCATTATTGGGAGTGCGGCAGTGGCGGATTTCCACCTGCCGGTATGACCTTTTATGATGCAGATGGGTTTGCAGACTGGCAGGGTGACCTCTTTGTCGGCGGTCTGGCCGGTCAATACCTGGCACACTTCCGGGTCACCGGTGATGGACTTGAGGAACTTAACCCGCTATTGGCAGATGAAGGATGGCGTTTCCGCGACGTTGTAGTCGGTTATCATGATGGTGCCATCTATGCTGCTGTTGAAGGTCGCAGCGTCTCAATCATTCGCATCGTACCCAAACCGGTCGAATGACCACTGACCATATTACCGGATGCAGAGATAATTATCTGCGCAAGTTTAAATGAAAAGGTTTGTCAGCAAGACAACTTGAAAGGCTAACAGGCATGAACAGGGGGGAATATACAGAAAGCATAAAAGGTTGGTGCCAACAACCCCATACCTTTAACATACCCCTGACATATAGGCATCTACGGCATTGGCGAGTAACTCATGGGTTAATAACCCTCTCATGAATTTAGTTTCTCAGGTGAAAGGCGGGATCAAAATAAATTGAACCGCGTAAAACCCCTCATACTCGTGACCTGCGCCCTGCCCGGCGAACTGGCCCCATTTACCCGCCGTCTCCGGTCACTGAGATATGTTGTTCCAGGTCGGAAATATCTTTTGAGAGGTGTGCTGGGAGAGGGTGAAGCCACGCGTGATGTGATGGTTCTTTATTCCGGTGTGGGCGCGGGTGTAGCCGCAAATGCCCTATCAAAGGTTTTGCTGCAAATAACACCCCGGTTAGTCTTGATCAGCGGTACCGCTGGCGCTTTGACCAAACGGGCTAACGTGGGCGACATCATCATCGCTTGCAACCATGGGGAAGAATCTCTGCAGGGGCATCTCATGGGAATTGCACTTAACGGTACAGACTTAGGAATCAGTGTGTGGCAAAAGCCCTTGCATACGGCAGAACAAGTGGTCTCCGGAGTAGAACTTAAAAAACGTGTAGCGCGGGAAACAGGTGCTTTTGCCGTTGACATGGAGAGCGCAGCGCTGGCGCGGACCGTAAAGAAAAGAGGATTAGCTCACGCTGTTGTGCGGGTTATCAGCGACGGTCTGAGTGACAATATACCCCTTCATTACGAAATATTTATTAAAGAGAATGGTTTCCTCTCGAGACCTCGGTTGGCCGGATATCTTTTGTCTCATCCGTGGAAAATTCCGGGATTAATCGCGTTCACTCGGCAGACGCACGGTGCTTGTTTGGGATTGGCGAAGGTGCTGGAAAAAATGATATTGGCAAAAGCTTGAGTTGACAACAATGCTCAAGCGGTCAGCATATCGGCAAACCTTATTATATTCCTTTTGTTCGATTTCAGCTGGAATTTTGTAAATAAGCATATTTAGTGTCAGGGGGACGCAGTTCCAGGGGAAGTATACAGGAAGCATATAAGATTGTTGTCAGTAATCCCGCTCCCCTAACATCATAGAAAAACCGCAATTGAAGAAATTTATTTTGTCCAATTTTCAATT
>SLHT01000067.1 GCA_007136055.1 Syntrophomonadaceae bacterium | reverse complement strand
GCTATGACGTAATGCTCTTTTTGCAAGTTGAAGTGTTCTTTTGCAAAAGCGGCAATATCTGCGGGATCTGCCGCCCTGGGTAAAACCGGCCTGGTAAATACTACGCTGTCAGCCAGGGGCAGAATGTGTTCGAGCATTGCTGCCGTGTCTTTATCGGCGAGCATACCAATAACTAAAATCAACCGCTGATAATTAAAGTAACAGGGCAGGGCCTCGGAAAGTTTTTCAATGGCCCCGGGATTGTGAGCACCATCGATGATCAAAAGCGGTTCTTTGCTCAAGAGTTCCAGTCTGCCGGGCCAGACGGTTGCGGCAAGCCCGCTGCGTAAAGCCTTTTCATCAACCAGAAACCCCTCTTTTTTCAACATTTCTACAGCGGCGAGAGCAGTTAAAGCGTTGGCAACCTGGTAAGAACCACGCAGGGGAATAAAAAGATCGTCAAGCTGCAGGTTATAGCCGTGGTACGAAAACAGCTGTCCTTCAGGGGTTATTTCCTGCAGGGCGGCACATGGCTTTTCAGAAGGACTGCACGGTTTCCCGTCACGAGGAGAGTAAACCCGCTTAAAAGAAGCGCCTAACTGCAGACAGCGCTCTTTTAAACCGGAAAGAACGACCGGATCTTCGGCTGCAGTTATAAGCGGCCTCCCTCGCTTTATAATCCCTGCTTTTTCTTCGGTTATTTCTTCAACTGTATCGCCGAGGACATCGGTATGTTCCAGGCTTACATTTGTAATAATGCTTAAAAGAGGTGAAACAACATTGGTAGCATCAAGCCTGCCGCCCAACCCGACTTCCAATACAACCAGGTCCACTTTCCGACGGGCAAAATAGGTAAGCGCCAGGGCGGTTACCACTTCAAATTCAGTCATGGCCCCCAGCTTCGAATCGCTGCTGATCTTATCAACCAGGGGACAGATCAGATCAACCAATTCGATTAACTCTTCCTGATCTATATCGGTTCCGTTTACTGCCATCCGATTAGTAAAGGAAAGCAGAAACGGTGAGGTGTAAAGACCAATCTTATAACCTGCAGACTGCAGCATGGAGGCAAGCATAACTGCCGTGGAACCCTTGCCGTTGGTCCCGGCAATGTGAACAAAAGTCACCATTTGTTGAGGATTACCAAGCACTTCGAGCAAGGCAGTTATTCGTTCAAGCCCGGGTTTAATTCCAAAACGGCCCAATCCATGGATCCATTGAAGAGCTTCAAGGTAGCGCTTTTCTTGATTATCCATCTGTATGTTTAAGCTCCTGCAGTACCTGCTTTAATTTTATCAGCCTGGTATCCTGGTCATCACGGCGGGCTTTTTCTTTGGCAATCACCCCGGCAGGCGCTTTTTCCATAAAACCACTGTTGTTTAGCTTACCCTCGGTTTTCTTTATTTCAGTTTGCAACTGATCAAGCTCTTTTTCAAGGCGAACCCTCTCTGCCTCGAGATCAATTACGCCTTCCAGGGGCAGGTATACTTCAACCCCTTCACCAATAATGGCGGTCAGGGCTTGCTTTGGTTTTTCAACTTCCGGCTTGATAGTCAGGGGTTCGGCAAAAGCAAGTTTGCTTAAATGATGGCGCTCTTCGTCAAGACAGACGGCAATTTTCCCCGCAGCCCTGACAAAAACTTCAGTTTTATTGCCAGGGGGCAGTTGAACCTGGCTGCGCAGGTTCCTTATTGCTCTGGCAACTTCCTGGAACATGGCCATATCAGAAGCCTCTTCAGTAAATGTTAAATTATTATCAACCTGCGGCCAGGCAGCCACAACCAGGGCTTCCTCTTTACGGTACGGAAGCTGCTGCCATATTTCCTCGGAAATAAAAGGCATAAAAGGATGCAGCAGGCGCATTACCCCGTCCAATAGATAAACAAGCAGGCTGCGTGTGCGTTTACGGTCTGCATCAGCCTGCGCACTGCTTTCTTTCATATATAGGTAATACTTGCTCAATTCAACATACCAGTCGCAGAAATCGTTCCAGAGAAATTCGTAGATGAGGCGGGCTGCTTCACCAAGTTCATACTTTTCGAGCAGGGTAGTCGCTTTCTGCAGAGTCTCATTGTAACGATGCAGGATCCATCGATCGGGACGGTTTAAACTTTCAGGAAGGTTGCCGGGATCAAAAGGTGTGAAAATCGGTTCGCTTTCGCCTTCATCTGTTAAATTCATGAGTACAAACCGCGAGGCATTCCAAATCTTGTTTGCAAAGTTACGTCCTGCTTCAACTCCCTCCTGTCTAAAACGCTGGTCGTTACCGGGAGCCTGGCCGGTAACCAGCGTAAAACGCAGCGTATCGGCTCCGTAGTTCTCGATAACTTCCAGGGGATCGATCCCGTTACCCAGAGATTTGCTCATCTTGCGGCCCAGTGCATCACGAACTAAACCTGTTATATAAACCGTGTGAAAAGGAACCCCTTTCATGAATTCAAGGCCCATAAACATCATCCGGGCAACCCAGAAATAGATAATATCGTAAGCGGTAACCAAAACAGAAGTAGGGTAGAAATGATCCAAATCAGGGGTATCCTCAGGCCAGCCCAGCGTGGAAAAAGGCCACAACGCGGAACTAAACCATGTGTCTAAAACATCGGTGTCCTGTTCCAACTTGCTACTGCCGCATGAGGGACAATATTCCGGTTCTTCGTAGTCAACGATAAGCTCTCCGCAAGCGCAATACCAGGCTGGTATACGGTGCCCCCACCAGATCTGGCGTGATATGCACCAATCCCTGATGTTTTCCAACCAGCTCTGGTAAACACGGGTAAAGCGGGGCGGTACAAACCGGGTTTGCTCATCTTTAACCGCTTTTAGGGCCGGCTCGGCCAGAGGTTTCATCTTCACAAACCACTGCCTTGATATTAACGGTTCAACAACAACACCGCAGCGCTGGCAGCGGCCAAGTGAATGATCATGATCTTCTGTTTTCTCAATCAATCCCAGCGACTGAAGGTCTTCAACTACCTTTTTACGGCACTCGTAGCGATCCATACCCTTGTAGGGGCCGGTCGCTTCAGTCATTTTTGCATCTTCATTAATAGCCTTAATAACTTCGAGACTGTGGCGCTGTCCGATCGCAAAGTCGTTGGAATCGTGACCGGGAGTAACCTTCACCGCTCCGCTGCCGAATTCAGGGTCGACATAGTCATCAGCCACGATAGGAATTTCCCTGTTCAAAAGAGGCAAAACTACTTTCTTTCCCTGAAGCTCTTTATAGCGCCTGTCTTCGGGATGGACAGCCACGCCACTATCTCCCAGCATTGTTTCCGGTCGGGTCGTAGCCACGGTTATTGAACCTGAACCGTCCGAAAGCGGATAGCGGATGTGGGTAATTGTCGAAGCCTCCTCTTCGTGCTCAACCTCGATATCCGAAAGTGCTGTATGGCAGCGGGGACACCAGTTGATCATGTAATCGCCCCGGTATATTAACCCCCGCCTGTAGAGATCGACAAAAACCCTGCGCACAGCTTTTGAACAACCTTCATCCATAGTAAAACGCTCACGTGACCAATCGCAGGAAACCCCTAAACGATAGAGTTGTTTTGTAATGCGGGCATGGTAAGTATCTTTCCACTGCCAGACTTTTTCCAGAAAAGCTTCGCGACCCAGCTCGCTGCTGTTCACGCCTTCTTCAGCAAGGTGTTTTTCAACTACATTCTGAGTAGCTATACCGGCATGGTCACAGCCGGGAAGCCAGAGAGTATCAAAACCCTGCATACGTTTCCAACGAATCAGTATATCCTGGATAGTATTGTTGAGCGCATGACCCATGTGCAGAGAACCTGTTACATTGGGCGGGGGTATAACAATGGTATAAGGAGTAAGTTCGGTGTCGCGGGCAGCTCTGAAATACTTACCATCAAGCCAAAATTGGTATCGTTCTATTTCGACTGCGGCTGGGTCATATACAGGGGGCAGCATTGTTTCAGACATCTAGTCACCTCATTATAAACGATAGGAATCAGAAGATAAGAAGCAGGTTTCAGAATATAAATCAATTATAGAAAAGTAGCCCAATCTTCCTGTACTCACACTAAATAATTATACTGCTCCGTCCTTTCAAATACAAGGCAGAAATACAATATGAAATTACTGCCTGGAAAAAGTATTAAAATCGCTCCTCCATCTTTTTCAAACGGTAGTTAATAAGACCGATTAAGATAAATGACCCCCGTTTACCGGCAGGCCATTTTTAACGTATAAAAATTATACTTAAACCAGAAACAGTTATAAATATTAAAACTGCAAGGATAAGCTTTTATTGGGGTGTTTGGGAGGATGCCCCGATATTCTGCCCCGAACCCTTTTCATAAAGGCGATAGCCTAAATCAAAAGCCTGTTGATTTAGCTCTCCGCTCCCTTTGGGCGCCATCTCAAATATGCTTGCCCTGAAGATTTCCCTGTTTATTAATCCGCTTGCTGCATTGATTACGCCCAGGGCCAACATGTTGGCAACAACTTCCCGTCCTAAACCTTCTTTGGCAGAACGGGTGATGGGGAATGACAGCACCTTGTAATCTTTACTGTAAGAACCGCTGACATAAGTAGAATCAGCAATGATAATGCAGGCGGGCTCAACCTTAGGAAGATATTTATTAAAAGAAGTCTGGTTCATACAGAGCAGGACAGTAGGTTTGGTAACTTTAGGGTATTCAATTGTATCCACATCAATAATAACTCCGGCCATACTGGCCCCACCCCTTGCTTCAGGACCGTATGATTGAGTCTGAACCACGTTTTTGTTGTCATTAACAGCTGCTGCTGCCATTACGATTGAGGCGAGAATTAAACCCTGTCCCCCGGCACCGGTCAATAGTATTTCCTGCCTGTTTCCCAAAGGAATCCCTCCGCTTATTAGCCGATATCCTTACCGATTGAATGGTAATATGCTTCGGCAAACTCAGGAGCATCAATAGAGTACAGCACCCCGTTTATGGTTCTATCCTCCAGCTCCTCTTCGTCCATATTAGCTGCGCGTTCAACCGATATGCTTTTTTCTTTCATATCCCGCAGCATATCGACTGCACCCCCTAATTTATTTCGCCTACCGTAGGCAATCGGACATGGAGAAAGTGCTTCAATTACAGAAAAACCCTTATGATTTGCGGCCCTGATAATTAACTGCTCAAGCTGTCGCGGTTGCGCTGCATTACCTTTGGCCCCAAAAGTAGCTCCTGCGCCTCTGGCCAGTTCCAAAAGGTCAAAAGGTCTTTCCAGGGTGCCGCGGGGCGCTGTAGTCGCTTTTTTACCAGTAGGTGTCAGGGGTGAATGCTGGCCTCCGGTCATCCCATAAATATGATTATTGACTATTATTGCATTTAAGTCAATATTCCTGCGGGCTGAGTGTATGAAGTGATTGCCGCCGATAGCGCTGCAGTCACCATCACCCATAATTACAAATAGCTTAAGTTCGGGCCTGGCCATTTTCAAACCGGTTGCAAAAGCCAGAGCCCGCCCGTGTGTTGTATGCAAGGTGTTAAAGTTCAGGTAACCTGCGGCTCGTGAAGAACAGCCGATACCGGAAACAATAACCACATCTTTCTGATCATAGCCGGTCCGTTCAATAGCCCTGACCAGGGCCGCGGTAACAATACCGTTTCCGCATCCCGGACACCAGATATGCGGCAGTTTTTTGGTTCTTAAAAAATCCTGGGTCAACTGTTCCATTACAGCCACCTCCCGACTTCTTCAGATATTTGATCAGGGTTGATCATTTCCCCGTCATAACGGTTCAGGGGAACAACTTTAGCCTCGCCACAGGCATATCGTTCGACTTCGCCGACAAGCTGACCCCTGTTCATTTCTGGCACGATGATTACATCAGCCTGCTTGGCCAGCGCTTCAATTTCTTTGGCCGGAAAAGGCCAGACAGTTTGCAGGCTTAACAATCCAACCGGCAGTCTATTCTGCCAGTAAGCTTTTTTTACCACTGATCGCGCAGAACGAACTGTACAGCCGTAAGTTACAATGGCTACCCTGGGTTCTTTATGCCCGATATAATTGGTAAGGACAATCTCGTCCCGGTATTTTTCCAATTTCTCATGAAGGCGGTCGAGGGCACGTTCTACCTGGGGGGGATCACCGGTGGGAAAACCATATTGATCGTGAAACAGTCCGGTTACATGGTAGTAGTGGCCAAACCCAAACGGAACAAGAGGGGTAAGACCCTTCTCATCGTAAGGTTTCCAATCGGAAGGCACCTTGTCGCTAGATTTTTCAACCATCAGCTTACCTTCTGGAATAGTTACCTTTTCCCGCATGTGACCGATTACTTCGTCAAGCAGAACTATAACCGGCTGCCTCAGTTTCTGGCTTAAGTTTACAGCAGCTATGGTCAGGTAATACGACTCGTAAACAGAAGCGGGTGTAAAGACAATAATCGGGTGATCGCCATGAGTACCCCAGCGAGCCTGCATAACATCTCCCTGGGCAGGAGCAGTAGGAACACCGGTACTGGGCCCCATACGCTGAACATTAACGACTACACAGGGTATCTCTGCCATAATCGCATAACCTAAATTTTCCTGCTTCAAAGAAAAACCTGGCCCGCTTGTAGCAGTCAGGGTTCGCATCCCACCGATGGATGCACCGATTACGGCAGCCATACTGGCTATTTCATCTTCCATCTGGATAAAAACACCGCCGATTTCAGGCAATTTGGCTGCCATTTGCTCAGCAACCTCTGTGGAAGGAGTAATCGGATAACCGGCATAAAAACGAACCCCGGCAGCAATTGCCCCCACAGCACAGGCTTCATTACCCTGCATCAGGACCGGTTTTGTCTCCGGCATTTATTGAAAGCCTCCTATTCACCAGCGCAATTGCAAAATCAGGGCAGAATGTTTCGCAAACGCCGCAGGTGGTGCATTTTTCCATATCTTTCTCCGCTTTTCCGGAATGATCCATAAAAAGAGCTTCCTTTGGACAGAAAGCTATACATATACCGCAGCCCTTGCACCATGTCCGGTTAATGACTAAATCGGCATTTATGCTCTTTTTTTTAGCCTGAGCCAAAGTAAATATCTCCTCCTTGTTAGGAATCAATTTAACCGCTAATTTAAATTTACAAGTTTCAACCGGCCGTAATTGGCAAAACAAAACCTTAGATCACACGAACAATTTCGATTTTTTTTAATACTTGCCATTTTTATCATTTAACCAACCCCGGTAATGCATTGCCTCAGCCAGCCTCTTAATAGAGTACATATACGCTCCGGTTCTCATGTCAGAATCAACACATTTTTCACAATAATAATGATAAACCATTTTAAAAGCTTCGGCCATTTTTTCTTCCAACCGCCTGTTAACCGTAGCCAGATCCCAGCGGAAACCATAGTTATTCTGGACCCATTCAAAATAGGATACCGTAACCCCACCACTGTTGGCAAGGATATCGGGTACGACCAATACTTTTTTTTCTCTTAGAATCCTGTCCGCCTCGGGTGTTGTTGGGCCGTTCGCTCCTTCTACAACAATTTTTGCCTTAATGCTATCTGCATTGTTTTCGGTTATTTGGTTTTCAAGAGCAGCGGGAACAAGTATATCGCAATCAGAAGCAATCAATTCCTGGTTGTTTATATCCTGGGCATTCGGAAACCCCTTGACATAACCGGTTTTTTCAACATGCTCGATAAGTTTATAAATATCAAGACCTTCGTCATTACAAATGCCGCCACTGACATCACTTACAGCAATGACAGGGCAGCCTGAATCTGCAAATAATTTAGCGGCATTACTCCCCACGTTACCAAACCCCTGAATGGCAATGCGGGCATGTTCAAAGGGAATATTAAACGCCTTCGCTGCTTCCCTGGCCACAAAATACACACCCCTACCGGTTGCTTCATTCCTGCCAACACAACCTCCTACAGCCAGGGGCTTTCCGGTAACCACGCCAAAAGAAGGTTCTCGCATGTTGCTGCTATATTCATCTGCAATCCAGGCCATTGTCTGGGCGTCTGTAAAAACATCAGGCGCAGGTATATCTGTTTCAGGCCCGAGGATGGAACCTAAGGCACGGACATAGCTGCGGGTCATTCTTTCCCGCTCTTTAACGGTCAGCTGCTGCGAATCACAAACAATTGCTCCTTTTGCTCCGCCGAAAGGCACTCCCACCAGGGAACACTTCAAGGTCATCCAAATCGACAGAGCCTTGATACTATCAGTTGTAACATCCGGGTGATACCGCAACCCGCCTTTATATGGACCGAATACATTATTATGCTGACAGCGGTAGCCGGTAAATACTTTGGTGCTGCCATCTTCCATTTCCACCGGGATAGCTACTTCAACAAAACGCATCGGTGTTTTTAAGTGCTCGTAAACCTCTGGGGATAATTCTGCGAGATCAATCGCCTGCTTAACCATAGCAAGCGTTGCCACCAGTGTATTATCTTGTTTCTTTTCCGTTTCCACTTCTACCGGCATCAATGATCCTCCTCGATACTTTTATTATTGAACTTTAACCAGATCAATAATACCACTTTATTTTGTTTTGTTAAACATATAAAACTGTTAACTTGAAATGTAATCAAAAAATTACCTGTTTGTAATATTTCTGTAATGTCACGGCCTTATAATAATAGTGAGTTGACCCCCTCTTTTTATATATTGTTGGACGCAGTTAACATTAACTGCGTCTTTTTCTTTGCCATAATAATTTAACCGGTAAAGACCATACCCATAAAACCTTGATTACTATTATCCTCCTAGCGACCAGAATCAGCGTTTTAAATAGACATTGTAAACCAGTTCTTTAAATAGCAGGGTTGACATTACCGCTGAAAAGACCTATCATTTAATTTACATTAAATACTTTCGCTCATTTGTATATGGTGATGATATGTCTAAAAACAAAGAATTAATACTGTCAAGGTTACGCGACAAAGAGGGACAATATTTATCAGGCGCCTTATTATGCAGTGAAATTGGTATCAGCCGGGCCGCTATATGGAAACATGTCCGCTCGTTACGTCAAAACGGTTACCAGATCAGCGCCCTTCCCAACCAGGGTTATCGCCTGGATAGAGAGCCCGATTTGCTAAACATCGAAAAGTTCAAGCAAAGAAGCATCTACTATTATCAGGCTGTCGATTCGACCAACCTGACCGCCCGCCTGCTTGCTGAAGAAGGCGCCCCTAATTACAGCATCGTTGTAGCCGAAGAACAAAAAAATGGGCGCGGCCGACTTGGACGTAGCTGGTTTTCACCCAAAGCAAATGGACTCTGGTTCTCAATTCTACTGAGACCAAGGATGCTCATCCCTACCCAGGCTGCTCCTGTTACCCTGGTTGCGGCAGCAGTCCTAGCCAACCAGATTAATAATCAATACGGTCTGCCCATGAAAGTTAAATGGCCAAACGATCTTTTGATTAGAGGAAAAAAAGCAGGAGGCATCCTTACTGAGCTGAAAGGAGAACTGGATCAAATAGAATATTTAATCATCGGTATTGGCTTAAATATTAACCAGCAGGAGCAGGATTTCCCAAAAGGGCTAAGAAAGGTTGCCACATCACTACACATTGAAAGCGGTAAACTCTTCAACCGGACTGATCTTCTTTTATCCTTCCGCGATAACCTTGTAAAAGCATTTAACCTTTTCCTCAACGAAGGTTTTGCTCCTTTTTATATGCCCTGGAAAAAATACAACATTACCCTGGGGCAGCGGGTAACCATCAGCTGGCAGGGCGGATTGTTACAAGGAAAAGCGCTGCACCTGACAAAAGAAGGCGCTCTTCAAATTCAGGATAACAGGGGCGAAATCCACACAATAAACTATGGCGAACTTATCTAACCATCACAATCCAAACAGGTATTTAATCCAAAAATTGACCCTAAGCGCCCTTTTTACTGCCTTAATTGCTATTCTGGCCCAGGTAGCAGTACCTCTGCCTTTTAGCCCAATCCCCTTTACCGGGCAGGTAGCCGGCGTATTACTTGCAGGAGCGCTTCTGGATAGGCGTACCGCTGTTTTATCAATAACTGCCTACCTTTTACTCGGTGCAGCAGGAGCGCCGGTTTTCTCGCTCGCCCGCGGCGGCATTTACATGCTTACCGGACCTACCGGAGGATACCTGTGGGGTTTTATTCCCGCAGTTTTTTTTGCAGCCTCGCTAATAGAAAAAAAAGAGCAGCCTTCAGTTTACAGAGCTGCTGTCGCCATGCTGACCGCTTTAACTTTAATTTACCTGTGCGGAGGAATCCAGCTCGGCCTGATCATGGGTTATAGTTTAGGGCAAATTTTACTGGTCGGAGTAATCCCTTTTTTACCCCTTGACCTGATAAAAGCAGCCCTGGCCATTTTCCTGGCAAAGCAGATTCAAAAAAACCTGGAGCAAAACAAGCTGGGGCACATCCTTGACGGCAAGTAAGCTTTCCTTGAAATGCAGCAGCGCTTATTTGTTGGTTTGTTTTAATGGATAGTCTTTCGCAAACATTGACATCAGTCCAATGTTTTATTCCTTCAGCACACGCTCTGCTTCATCTTTTCCATCTTTTCTGCACACCTATTTCATGTCAGATTAAAAACCTCCAGTTAGGGAATTCAGGATTAAGCTCATTTTATGTGGGGCACAACCAGGGATCCCTGGGGGATAACATAGGTTAGAAAACTTTTTTTATTGCCGTACACTTTAGCCACGGCTTCCTCGAGAGATGATAGGGGGATGAAACCGAGCATTGCAGCCTGATCAGGTTCCAGATCGGAAACCAGGTAAACCCTGCCCCGCTGCAGCAGCCTGGCTACGGTAAAGGCCTTATGGCCGCCCAGGGCAAAGTTCTTGCGCAAAGCTGCTTCCAGTTCCGGCAGGGAGCTGTACTTAACCGCCCACTGTTCATAAGCATCAGAACCAACCCCCTCAGCACAGCTGGCCACAAGGATAACCTGTCCTCCCGGCTTTACAGCCCGCATGGCATTATCCAGGGTTTTGTGCGCCTGGTAAACATTAATATCTTTCGGGTGTCCTCCACAGGAAGCAATCACC
This sequence comes from Syntrophomonadaceae bacterium, assembly GCA_007136055.1. Taxonomy (GTDB): domain Bacteria; phylum Bacillota; class Dethiobacteria; order DTU022; family DTU022; genus T3SED10-7. Next base: position 23,756 of record SLHT01000067.1, on the reverse strand, counting down.
AGATCAGCAAGTTCTTTAATCTGAACCCCGTTAACCTGTTCTACCATGTTACAGGCTTCTAAATGGGCCTGGATCATATCCCCGGCAAAAAAGCCAAGAATCTGCTTGTCTTGATCAAGCACTGTGTTTAATAGAAAACCGCCCCCGACCATCAGGGCAGCTTCAAGCAAATCTTCGTGAACCGGGTTTCCGTTAAGTCTTCCGCTGTAAGCCCGGTCATCAAACAAAAGGCTGTGGTTATGCTCAATAGTTTCCCAGCCCGCCACTCCGGGAATGAGGGCTTTGCGTCCGCCGCCAAAACCGGCGAAGAAATGGTGAACTACACTGCCGGTTAAAATACGCAGGTCAGCCTCCATAACTTTTTTATTGACGTAAACAGAAGTATCAAAAGAGGTTTTGCCCACATAAACCATATCTTCACTGTTCCTGCTAAAGTGATTATACATTGGTATTTTAGAGGCAACCGCCCTGCCAACAAGACTTTCCATTTCAGACCGCTCGAGCGCGCGGTGCGAACCGTTGGTAAAAACAATAAACATATCTTTTTCTTTAATTCCCGCTTCTCGCAGCTCTTCAACCAGGTAAGGCAGGAAGAACTCGCTTCGGGCCACTCTTGTCGAATCATTGACCAACAGGCAGACCGTTTCTCCTGCCTTCACAACTTTCCTAAGTGGCGGTGAAGCAATTGGGTTGCGAAGTGCTTTCAAAAGAGATTCTTCGGGGTCAGCAAGCGGTTCCTTTCGATCAGCCTGCAAAAGTTGATAAGAGACACCATCAGGAAGTTCAAGGGGAATTCTTTCATGACCGTAAGGCAGCTTCATATCTAACCCTTCCTTATGAATTCAAATGATACGGGCTCAGCAATCTGCACTCCTCCGTAATACGAATTGCTTCAAGATGGTCAGCCGCTTATCGCCCCTTATTTAACTGCAGCAGACAAAAAAGACCCGTTTCAATTTAACAGTTCTTCAGCCGCCAGCAGGGCGGCACCAAGGGCTCCTGCGATTTGAGGCTCGTTGGGAACGATAATATCAGTTTTTAGTTTTTCATTTAAGGCCCTGACAACCGCTGCATTTTTGGCAACTCCCCCGGTGATCATTACAGCTTCCTCGAGACCGATCCTGTGAACCATTCCGGCAGTCCGATCTGCAATTGACTGGTGCAGGCCGAGGGCAATATTTTCACGCGGCAGACCCCGGGCAATCAAAGAAACCACTTCCGATTCAGCAAATACCGTGCATATACTGCTGATCGATACTGTGTCTTGAGCCTGATCGCTCAATTCAGCAAGTCCTTCTAATTCAACTTCAAGGGCCTGGGCCATCACTTCCAGAAAACGCCCGGTTCCGGCAGCACACTTGTCATTCATTGCAAAGTCTAAAACCTTACCCTTATCACTTAAACTGATCACTTTACTGTCCTGTCCGCCGATATCGATCACTGTACGCACCGCTGGGTTTAAATAGTATGCACCCCGCCCATGGCAGGTTATTTCGGTAATCCTCTTGTCAGCAAACTCGATGCTTACTCTTCCGTAACCTGTCGCCACCACATAGTCTAAATCAGAGCGCCTGAGACCCACAGCTTCAAGGGCAGTATCTATCGCTTTTTCAGCGGCAGTTTTACTATTTGCGCCGGTGGGCATGATCACATAGTGCATGACCTCTCCTCTATCGAGCAAGACTACTTCTGCAGTGAGGGAGCCGACGTCTATTCCGGCTACAACCAAGGGAAATTGCCTCCTTTAAAACAAGCCGTTAATCGCTTTCCAAGCCTGATCGCGACCGGCCCCGGTACGGGCAGAAAAGGGCAGAAGCAGATCATCTTCAAAAAAACCGAGGCCTTTACGGATAACGGCCAGTTGTTTATTCAAAGCCCCGCGAGAAATTTTATCTGCTTTTGTAGCTATGGTGATGGTAGTGATAGTATGCGCACGAAGCCAATCAGACATGAGCCGGTCAGATTCTGTCGGCTCATGGCGGCAGTCTATTAAATGCAGACAGCCGCGAAGGTTAAGCCTGGTGCCCAGGTAATCTTCGATAATCGGAGCCCAGCGTTCCCGTTCTTTTTTCGAAACTTTTGCGTAACCATACCCGGGCAGATCAACAAAACAGAGTTTTTCGTTTAAAAGATAAAAATACAGGCCCCTGGTTTTACCGGGTGTAGAACTGGTTCGAGCCAGGTTTTTGCGCCCAATCAGGTTATTTAGCAAAGACGACTTGCCAACATTGGAACGGCCGATAAATGAAACTTCGGGATAATCCCAGGTTGGAAAGTCATTTGCGTTGTATGCTGCTGCCTTTAATTCCGCCTGTTTAACTTTCACTTGTTCACCTTGCTTCCTGAATCCTACAACTTGTCTCATCTTAATGCTGTAGGTGAGAATCATGGCTGCCTTCAGGTAGATTGAGCTCGTTCTCCTTTATTTCTCTTACTTTTTTTTCATTGTCCCGGCCGTCTTCCGGTTTAGCAAGGGCCATTTCAAGTACCTCATCCATATGCTCAACCATTTTTACTTCTACTTTACGCTTCACATTCTGAGGAATGTCACTTAAATCGCGGCGGTTTTCGGCCGGCATGAGCATGTATTTAATCCCGGCGCGGTGAGCGGCAAGCATTTTTTCTTTTACTCCGCCTACCGGCAGGACACGCCCGCGCAGGGTTATTTCCCCGGTCATGGTCACATCGTTCCTGACCGGCATTTTGGTCAGGGCTGAAGCCAGGGCAGTAGCCATAGCAATTCCAGCCGAAGGACCATCCTTGGGAATGGCGCCTTCAGGCACATGGATGTGAATATCTATATCTTCGTAGAAGTTTTCATCCAGCCCCAACGATTCAGCCCGCGACCGAATATAGCTCATTGCTGCTTTGGCTGACTCCTGCATCACTTCACCAAGCTGGCCCGTAAGGGTCATTTTACCTTTACCCTTCAACAGGGTAATTTCAATTGAAAGCAGGTCTCCGCCGCTTTCGGTCCAGGCCAGGCCTGTAGCCACGCCGATTTCATCTTGTTTTTCAGCTGCTCCATACCGGTAACGCGGAATCCCCATGTATTTTTGCAGGCTTTGTTGCGTAAGCCTGACAAGCTTCTTACGGTCTTTAACCACTTCCTTCGCTACTTTACGACAGATTGCGGAAATACTTCGCTCCAGGTTGCGCACACCTGCTTCCCTGGTATACTCACGAATAACCCCGCGCAGGGAACCTTCTGATATTTCCAGGTTTTTATCAGTCAGCCCGTGTTCTTCAAGCTGCTTGGGAATCAGATACTGGCGGGCAATTTCAACCTTGTCTTCTTCGGTATAACCAGGAATATGAATTAATTCCATCCTGTCAAGCAAAGCCTGAGGAATGTTATAGGATGTGTTACCCGTAGTAATAAACATTACCTGGGAAAGGTCAAAAGGCACTTCTATATAGTGATCGCTAAAACTGTTGTTTTGTTCGGGATCAAGCACTTCAAGCAGGGCAGCTGAAGGGTCACCTCTAAAGTCTGTAGACATTTTATCGATTTCATCCATCAAGAAAACCGGGTTTTTTGATTTAGCCTGACGCATACCCTGAATAATTCGTCCCGGCAGGGCCCCAATATAAGTTCGCCTGTGGCCTCTTATTTCAGCTTCATCACGGACACCTCCCAAAGAAATACGCACAAAGTTACGCTCGAGAGCCCTGGCTACAGATTTGGCCAGCGATGTCTTACCGACACCGGGGGGGCCTACCAGGCAGAGGATAGGTCCTTTTAGCTGATTTGCCAGCTGGCGCACGGCAAGATATTCAATGATCCTTTCTTTCACTTTATCCAGCCCATAGTGATCTTCATCTAAAATTTCCTCGGCCCTCTCAAGGTCAAGGCGGTCTTCAGTTTCCAGTGCCCAGGGCAGCTCAAGCATCCAGTCCAGATAGGTCCTGATTACAGTCCCTTCTGCTGCAGCAGGAGGCATTTTCTCAAGACGTTCGACTTCTTTTAACGCTTTTTCTTCAACTTCTTCAGGCAGGTTGGCCTCGGCAATTTTCTCGCGATATTCTTCAGCTTCAGCCATCCGTTCATCTTTTTCACCGAGTTCATGTTGAATCGCTTTCATCTGCTCGCGCAGGTAGTACTCTTTCTGCGTCTTTTCCATCTGCTTACGAACTCGGTGGTTAATTTTGCGTTCTATTTCCAATATCTCCATTTCCCTGCTCATTATTTCATTTAGCTTCTCAATACGATCCCTGGCATCAATAGCTTCCAAAATCTCTTGCTTTTGCTTGATTTTCATACTCAGGTGAGAAGCAACAACATCAGCAAAACGTCCGGGTTCTTCGATCTCGGTCACAGTAGTCAGGGTTTCAGGGGGCACTTTGCGGCTGGTTTTTATATACTGCTCGAACTGGTCTAGCAAACTGCGCATCTGCGCTTCTATTTCCGCTGTTTTTTTACTTTTATCTTCAATAATTTCTAATTCCGCCTGAAGATACAACTCTTCGCTAAATATTTCTAATACTTTAGCCCTTGTCAATCCCTCTACTAAAACACGGATCGTCCCACCGGGAAGTTTAATCATCTGCTTAACTTCCGCCACAGTCCCTACCTCATAAAGTTCACCCTGATCCGGCTCATCTACCCTGGCATTTTTTTGGGCTACAAGCAGAATCCGGTTATCTATCAACATCGAACGCTCGATGGCAGATATAGATCTTTCCCTGCCAACATCAAGATGAAGAACCATATTGGGAAATACCAGCACTCCTCTTAAAGGAAGCACGGGCAAGTTTTCTTTTTCAGACATATTCAAAAACCACCTTTCAAATTGAAAAGTTAAAGCGAGAAGCACAATTAATTGTAATATTCGCTTCCCGCTAAAATCTACCTTTAATAATCTTTTTAGACCCTGTTGTATCAGTAATTTCTAAGTTATGCACTTTCCTCTTTTTTCTTACGTTTATTCTTAGTGGCCAGGATCGGATTTTCTTTGTTAGTGACAACTTCCTTTGTCATTACGCAGCGTTCAATATCGCCCCTGGACGGCAAATCGAACATAACATCAAGCAGGATTTCTTCAAGGATAGCCCGCAGACCCCTGGCCCCTGTATTTCTTTTCATCGCCTCTTCGGCAATCGCCAACAGGCAGCTTTCTTTAAACTCAAGAGTAACGCCATCTATTTCAAATATTTTCTGGTACTGCTTGACCAGGGCATTGCGAGGTTCAGTAAGGATACGTACAAAAGCTTCGCTGTCCAGGGGATCAAGAGTAGCAATAACGGGAATTCTACCCACAAACTCGGGTATTAAACCGTATTTGAGTAAATCCTGGGGCAGGATCTGCTTCAGGACTTCACCAAGATTGCCGTCATCGCGAGTCATAACTTCAGCCCCGAAACCAATCCCTTTACTGCCAACACGATTCTGAATAATTTTTTCCAGGCCATCGAAAGCCCCGCCGCAGATGAAAAGGATATCTGTAGTATCGATCTGCATAAATTCCTGATGAGGGTGCTTTCGCCCGCCCTGGGGTGGCACACTGGCAACCGTTCCCTCAAGGATCTTCAGCAGGGCCTGCTGAACACCTTCCCCTGAAACATCGCGCGTAATGGAAGGGTTATCCGTTTTGCGGGCAATCTTATCGATCTCATCAATATAAATGATCCCTTTTTCTGCTTTTTCCAGGTCATAATCTGCGGCCTGGATCAGCTTAAGCAGGATATTTTCGACATCTTCGCCGACATAGCCGGCCTCAGTTAGCGAGGTGGCATCGGCAATAGCAAAAGGAACATTTAAAATGCGGGCCAGGGTCTGGGCTAAAAGGGTCTTTCCAACCCCGGTCGGCCCAATCAAGGCAATGTTACTTTTCTGCAGTTCAACATCTTCTACTTTTTGACTTGCATTGACCCTTTTGTAGTGATTATAAACCGCAACCGAGAGACTCTTCTTGGCAAGTTCCTGCCCAATTACATATTGATCGAGCACGTCCTTAATATCCTGCGGATTAGGAAGTTCAACATAACCCAATTCAGCATCTTCGCCAATTTCCTCTTCGATGATCTCGTTGCAAAGCTCTATGCACTCATCGCAAATATATACCCCCGGGCCTGCAACAAGCTTTCGGACCTGTTCCTGGGTCTTTCCGCAAAATGAGCACTTTAAATGTCCTTTTTCTTCATTAAATTTAAACATGTGGAGAGTTCACCTCATCTCCATTTATTTGGGTTAGCTTCTGTTAGTTAGTATTTCATCTATCAAACCATATTTCACTGCATCTTGAGCAGACATAAAGAAATCACGGTCGGTATCCTTTGCTATTGTTTCAACCGGCTGGCCGGTGTGATCGGATAAAATTTCATTTAAGGTTTCCCTGATCTTCAGGATCTCGCGGGCATGGATATCAATATCGACAGCCTGCCCCTGGGCTCCCCCTGCAGGCTGGTGCAGCATGACCCTTGAATTGGGCAGGGCATAGCGCTTCCCTTTATCCCCTGCAGCGAGCAGGACTGCACCGAAGCTGGCAGCCAACCCGACACAAATGGTGGAAACAGCCGGATTAACGTAGCGCATTGTATCATAAACAGCCATCCCGGCATAAACCGACCCGCCAGGAGAATTGATATACAAGTTAATGTCCTTTTTCGGATCTTCAGATTCCAGGAAAAGCATCTGGGCTACGATCAGGTTAGCTACATTTTCATCTATGGCGGTGCCTAAAAATACAATACGATCTTTAAGCAAGCGGGAATATATGTCATACGCTCTTTCTCCACGGCTGGTCTGTTCTACAACCATAGGCACTAAAACACTCACAATAAAACCTCCTTCTTACAGCTTCTGTTAGTTGCTCCTCTATGTCTCTTATTTTCAGTTCTTAATTACTTGTTTATTATTATTTAATTCTGATCTAAAAACAAGCCTTTTTTGTCTTCATAGACCAGTATACTACTTTTTGGCATCTTTCTGCACAGCATTTTCTTTTATATCTTCTTTTTCCTGCTCAGGAGCTTTTTCCTCTTTTTTCACCTTTTTAATCTTTGCTTCTTCCACCAATAAATCTATAGCTTTACGAATACGCATTTCTTCAATCATAACCGGCAGACGGCCCTGTTTATCAATGATATCTCTGATCCTGGCCGGGTCATCATCGTAACTGGCGGCAATCTCATTTATTTTATTATCTAGTTCTCCATCCTCTATATTGATCCCTTCTTTTTTGGCAATTGCATCAAGAACCAGGTTCGCCTTAGTTCTTTGTTTCGCCTCTTCCCGTCTTTCATCACGCATTTCTTCCCTGGTTTTCCCCGCGAGCTGAAGAAACTGATCAAACTCCATGCCCTGAGAGCGCAGGTAATTTTCCATGTCGCCTACCATCCTGTCAATCTGCCGTTCCACAAGAGTTTGCGGTGGTTCTACTTTTGAAACAGCGGCCGCCTGCTCGATCAAAGACTCTTCAAGCTTTATTCTCGACTGATCTTCAGCATTTTTTTGCATTTTTTCTTTTAAATCAGCCTTCATTTCTTCAAGAGTATCAAGTTCGCTGACTTCCTGAACAAATTCGTCGTCGAGATCGGGCAGCTGTTTTTCTTTAACCTGTTTGATTTTCACCTTAAATACTGCCTCTTTTCCGGCAATATCATCTTCCCGGTAGTTATCGGGAAACTTAACCTGCACTTCTTTTTCCTCGTCAACATTAGCGCCAATCAGCTGTTCTTCAAAACCGGGGATAAAAGATTTAGATCCAATTTCCAGCGAATGGTTCTCAGCTTCTCCACCCCCGAAAGGTTCTCCATCAATGAAGCCTTTAAAGTCAACTGTAACCAGGTCGCCATCTTTAACCGGTTCACCTTCTTTTGGAACCAGCCTGGCGTTTTGCTCCCTGAGCATATAGATGTGGTGATCAACCTGCAGGTCATCAATTTCAACTTCTTCCTGTTCCACCTCAAGACCCTTGTATTCACCCACCTCAACCTCAGGAATTACTTCGACTAGAGCATTGAAAAGCAAGGGCTTGCCTTCTTCTACCTGAACAAGATCAAATTCGGGCTGTCCTACAGGATCGATATTAGCCTCTTCTAAGGCCTCCTCATATGCCGGCGGCACCAGCAGTTCGAGAGCTTCTTCGTGTAAAACTTCAGGACCGAAGCGCGTTTCTAAAATACGGCGTGGCACCTTACCCTTTCGAAAGCCGGGCAGATTAACATCCTTAACCACCTTGCGGTAAGCTTTGGCCAACGCTGTATCGACTTCAGGGGCGGCCACCTCTATTTCCAGTTTAACTTTATTATTATCTTGTTTTTCAGTGCTCTTTAGCATTTATGCTCCTCTCCTTGCCACTTAATTCAATTTTAATAGTAACCCTGATACCGGAAAACAGAAAATCAATAATAAAAACGCCTTTAGTGCAGGCGTTAAAGCAATTATATATTAACATAGATAAATTCATGATACAACAGGAAAAGCTGACTTTTGACTTCAGACTCCTGAATCCTACTACGGCAGTTCCAAAAAATTGCGATAACTGTTGATTATTATCTCAAAAGAGTATACAATAGAAACGAATGAGCCTTCATTCATTTATTGGGAGGGGTATAGTGGCCAAGCGAAGTGGAGAAAAACATCATGATATTCTTGATGCCGCCGTTAAAACCTTTGCCCGAACCGGCTACCACCGAACCCGGGTTGCCGATATTGCCCGCGAAGCCGGAGTAGCTGACGGCACCGTTTATATCTACTTCGAGAATAAAGAAGACATCCTGGTCTCCCTCTTCCAGGATTTGATGATCCGTTTTGTAGAGGATCTATTCAGCGAGCTTTTACAATGCCAAAACGCCACAGAAAAATTAAGAAAAATAATTACTTACCACCTGACTACCCTGGCCGGCAAACCGGACCAGGCCAAGGTGACCCAGATTGAGTTAAGACAGATTGATCAGGCGATTAATGAAGGCATTTCCAGGCCGCTAAAGAGATACTTCGATTTAATTGAGGAGGTGATCGACGAAGGCAAAAAGCAGGGTCTTTACCGCCAAACCCTCGATACCAGAATTGCCAGAAAAGTTGTTTTCGGAGGCATAGATGAGGTGGTTACCTGTTGGGTTATGTCCAGAAAACGCTATGACCTGACCGCTTTGAGCGAACCATTATTTGAACTGCTGGTAAGGGGCCTGTATTAAAGTTTTCTTATTAATCCTCTTTTTTAGAATGCACAATGTCAAACTTATGAAATAAGGAGGTATTTTAATGGCCTTGAAAGAAATCCGAAAGGCTGCTGTACTCGGTGCCGGAGTAATGGGAGCCACTATTGCCGCACATCTGGCAAACGTTGGCATTCCAACTTATCTGCTCGATATTGTTCCCCGTGAGCTAACCCCGGAGGAAGAGAAAAAAGGCTTAACCCTGGAAAGCTCGGAAGTTCGCAACCGCCTTTCCAGGAATGGAAAACAAGAACTGCTTAAAAACAAACAGAAACCGCTTTACCGCGACTCAAATATAGATCTGATCACTCCCGGCAACTTTGAAGATGACATGGAAAAGCTGAAAGAAGTCGACTGGGTTATCGAAGTTATCGTAGAAAACATGGATATCAAGAAAAAGGTATTCAAGCAGGTTGAAGAAAACTGGACAAAAGGAACAATTGTTTCTTCAAACACCTCCGGTCTCTCCATTGATGAAATGGTTGCCGACAACTCACCGGAGTTTCGTCAGCATTTCCTGGGCACCCACTTCTTCAATCCACCGCGTTGGATGAAGCTCTTAGAAATAATTCCCTGCGATGACACCTCTGAAGAAGTACTCAATTACATGCATCGCTTCTGTGAAAAGGTCCTCGGCAAGGGGGTCGTTTTCGCTAAAGATACCCCAAACTTCATCGCCAACCGGATCGGTGTTTTTAGCATTGTTTATACGCTAAGGCTAATGGTCGAAGAGGATATGACAGTAGAAGAAGTTGACACTATTACCGGACCGCCAATGGGGCGGCCCAAGAGCGCTACTTTCCGCACAAGCGACATGGTTGGATTGGACACATTTGCCCATGTGGCCCGTACCGTCTATGATAAATCGAAGGATCCGGAAGAAAAAGACCTTTTTGTTCTGCCTGATTTCATCAACAAGATGATCGACCATAAAATGCTCGGTGACAAAACCAAGCAGGGCTTTTACAAGAAGGTTAAAGGTGAAAAAGGCTCGGAAATTTTGGCGCTTGATTATAAAAGGCTGGAATACCAACCCAAGCAAAAACCACGTTTTGATATTCTCGGCAAAACCAAGCAGGCCGGCTTAAAAGATGGCTTCAAGATGCTGCTCGAATCGCAAGACAAAGCCGGCACGTTTGCCTGGAAGTTAACCAAGCGTATCCTTCTTTACAGTGCCTCCCTGATTCCGGAAATTTCTGACGATGTTTATAATGTCGACCGGGCGATGCGCTGGGGCTTTAACCAAAAACTCGGTCCCTTTGAACAATGGGATGCCATCGGGGTCAAAGAAAGCGTCGAGCGGATGAAAAGCGAAGGCGAAACCATCCCTGCCAACGTAGAAGAAATGCTCAACAAAGGCTTTGAAAGCTTCTACAGGGAAGATGAAAAAGGTGTTCTTTCATATTACGACTTCGCATTGAAGAACTACAAACCGGTTCCGGTAAGCCCGGAAATAATCAGCCTGCCGGCCCTAAAAAAACAGAACAAACTGGTTAAAGGTAACGATGACGGCAGCCTGATCGACATGGGCGACGGCGTTCTCTGCCTCGAGCAGCACAGCCCACAGCAGGCGCTAAGCAACGACTTCATGGAACTCATTTTCGAAGCCGTGGAAGAGGTGGAGAAGAATTATATCGGCCTTGTTGTCGGCAACCAGGAAAAATATTTCTGTGTCGGCGCCAACGTGGTATTGATGTTAATGGCCGCCCAGTCAGGCGAGTGGGATCAGATTAACGAGATGGCCAGAAGGTACCAGAACAGCTTAATGACCTTGAAATATTCCCGTTTTCCGGTCGTTGCCGCCCCCTTCCAGATGACTTTAGGCGGTGGGATGGAAGTGGCAGCACACTGCAACCGCATTCACGCAGCCGCTGACACTTTTATGGGTCAGGTCGAGATTGGAATGGGCTTGATTCCCGGTGCGGGAGGCAACAAAGAGCTGCTGATCCGGATGACCGAAGGGTTGCGCGATGATATCAAGGTCGACCGGCTGCCCTATGTTCAAAAAGCATTTGAAGCAATCGCTATGGGCACTGTGTCCTCCAGCGCTCAACATGCCCGCGAACTGGGCTTTTTAAGGCAGACTGATAAGATAACGATCAACCAGGACTACCTGCTGAACGACGCCAAAAATACAGTCCTGGGTATGGTCAAGGAAGGTTACGAGCCGCCGGTCCAAAAGCCGATCACGGTCCTTGGTGAATACGGCCTGGCTACCTTCAAGGTCGGCGTCCAGAATATGCTCTGGGGCGGTTATATCACCGAATATGAACAGAAAATAGCCGGAAAGGTAGCTTACGTCCTCTGTGGCGGCAATATTAAACCAAACTCGCAAGTCAGCGAACAATACCTGTTGGATATCGAAAGAGAGGCCTTCCTGGAGCTCCTCGGCGAAGAGAAAACCCAGGAGCGGATCAATCACTTTCTAACCAAAGGTAAACCTTTAAGGAATTAAAGGAGGAGGTAACGAGAATGAAAGAAGCTGTTATTGTTTCCAGTGTTCGAACAGCAGTCGGCAGGGCGCCAAAAGGTACACTGCGCAATACTCGCCCTGAATATATGGGAGAAATGGCTGTCAGGGAAGCAGTGAACCGGGCTAAAGGCCTGGACCCTGCTGAAATAGAAGACGTGATTCTCGGCTGTTCATTCCCGGAAGCGGAACAGGGCATGAACTTAGGTAGAATCGTTGCCCTGCAGGCCGGGCTACCCGATACCGTGCCGGGTCAAACCGTAAACCGTTTTTGTTCCTCGGGATTACAGGCTATCGCCCTGGCTGCCGAAAGGATCATGTGCGGTTTTGCCGATGTAATTGTGGCAGGCGGGGTGGAGACCATGAGTCTCGTTCAGATGGGCGGCAACAAGCTTGCCCCGAGCCCACGACTGGCCGAAAGCCTCATTGAAACTTATACCCCGATGGGCATCACCGCTGAAAATGTCGCCCAGCGCTTTAACATTTCCCGAGAAGACCAGGATCAGTTCGGTCTGGCCAGCCAGCAAAAAGCGGCGGCAGCCACCAAGGAAGGCCGCTTTAAAGATGAAATAGTCCCTCTTAAAGTTGTAGACCGCTCTGTCGGACCGGACAACAAAATCATCGAAAAGGAGTTTGTTTTCGAGGTTGACGAGGGAATACGCGAAACCAGCCTGGAAGCTCTCTCCAAGCTGCGCCCGGCATTTCACGCCAAGGGCAGTGTCACCGCCGGAAACTCTTCACAAACCAGCGATGGCGCTGCAGCTACCGTAGTTATGTCGGCAGAAAAAGCCAAAGCCCTTGGTTTAAAACCGATCGCTATTTTCCGCGGTTTCGGCGTTGCCGGCTGCCCGCCTGAAATTATGGGCGTCGGACCTGCAGTCGCCATTCCAAAGCTAATGGAACTGACCGGTAAGAAGATCAGCGATATTGACCTCTTTGAGCTAAACGAAGCCTTTGCTTCGCAGGCGATTTACTGTATGCGTGAGCTTGACATTAACCCGGATATTGTTAACGTTAATGGCGGGGCCATTGCTCTCGGCCATCCCCTGGGATGCACCGGGGCCAAGCTTACCGCGACGCTGCTGCACGAAATGGACCGGCGCGGTTCGCAATACGGTGTCGTGTCCATGTGTATCGGCGGCGGCATGGGTGCCGCCGGTCTGTTCGAAAGGGCCTGATGCACCTGGTATAACTGAACCGGGTTCATAAAAGATAAGGAGCACGATACTTAAATCATTACCGTTATTGTGGTATGATAAAGTAAAGTGCTCCTTTTAATATCGCATACGCAGCAATAACAGTATCCTGGAGCCCGGATTCAAAATAAGGTCGTAATATAGAAACCTAAAAAGCGCTACGTATAATTATCGCTGGGTTCCTTCTTCCGGAAGGAAACTTATGTAAAGTTAATATTTGACCTGCTTACATTGGAGGAAAGCAAATGACACCGTATAAAGAGTTACAGGAACGAATTGGAAAACTGCAGGAAACGATGCGAAAAGAAGATCTGGCCGGAGCGCTTCTAATTCAGAGGGCAGACCTGTTTTACTTTAGTGGAACCGGGCAAAATGCCCAACTTTTTATACCTGCTGAAGGAAAACCGACATTAATAGTAAAAAAATCGATGGCCAGGGCAGAACAGGAAAGCAAGCTTGAGCAAATAATCCCTTATGATGGTTCGGATAAGCTCAAAAAATATATTACTGAATTGCTGCCGAAAGGTTCAAAAATCGGTATTGAAACTGACGTCCTGCCGGCAAACCTTTACTTCCGCTACCAAAAAATGTTGGAAGGATATCAACTTGCCGATATATCCCGGGCTATCCGTAAAATCAGGGCTATTAAATCTGACTATGAACTCGGACTGATGCGGGAAGCGGCTAAAATAAGCACAGCGATCTTCAAACAGGCCCGCATCATCATCAGGGAAGGCTTAACTGAGATAGAACTTGCCGGTCAACTTGAAGAGCATGCGCGTAGCATGGGACACCAGGGAGCGGTAAGAATGCGTGGTTTTAACCAGGAGCTCTATTACGGACATATCATGTCCGGAGAGAATGCAGCAGCGATCAGCTTTTTTGACGGTCCAACAGGTGGTTCAGGCTTAAACCCCTCATTTCCACAGGGTGCAGGCCCGGGCCTGATTAAAAGAAACGAGCCGATCCTGGTTGACTTTGTCAGCGTGCTTGGTGGCTACATGGTTGATCAAACCCGAATCTTCTGCCTTGGTGAACCACCGGCGCACTTACAAGAGGCCTATAAAATAGCTGTTTTCATTAAGAATACTCTTCTGACAATGGGCAAAGCAGGAGTAACAACAGGATCTATTTATGAAAAAGCAGAGCAGATCGCTTCTGAGGCAGGCCTTGGCAATCATTTCATGGGTTATGTTGAAAAAGTAAGCTTTGTCGGCCATGGAGTTGGCTTAGAATTGGATGAACTACCTGTCATCGCGCGCGGCTCTGATACTCCCCTGGAAGAAGGAATGGTATTCGCCCTCGAACCGAAATTTGTATTTCCCGGAGAAGGAACAGTCGGCATCGAAGACACTCTTGTCGTTGAATCCAGGCAGTTAAAACAGCTAACTTCTTATAGCGATCAACTTCAGATCATATAAATCCTGGGTCCTGGAATAAAAAACACCCCTGTTCACTGCTACCTTAATAGATACTGTGGCAACAAACTGGAGTGCTTAAATCATTGCTCTAAGGGTCGAACCGACCCCGAAGGCGAAACTATCATCCACCGGAAGTGCAGCCGGCCAATAAAAACATTAGGACCATGGTTAAAGCTAAAAACAGCATTGAAAAACGCTTCATTAATACACCCCCCTGAGCTTATTAATTTTATTAATAACACAAAAAATGCGTGTTTGCAAACTGTGGTTTGTTCTGAGCAGCTTTTTGAGATTATTTTCAGCATAAAAGGCAGGTATAATTATTACGATCAACATCTTATGTCAACCATTAATTTCATAAATAATTATTTTTGCCCTGTAAAGAAGCATTTTTAAAAACAAATACCTGTTCTGCCCACAGTATGCACAGGTTTATCCACAGCCAAGTCCTTTACATGCTAACCTCCCCCTGCATTATCCACAAATTTAATGGGTAGTAACCATAACGCTATGCATTCTTTTCACAAAGCTAATGGCATGATAATTGAATAAAACCTGGTTATGGATTAACAAAACAAACAAAATTTATCTATAAAAAAGAGGAATCATGAATTCATTAGCGAATACATTTCCATGTAATGTGAAAACAATTATTATCTTTAAGGAGGCATCAGCATGGAAGTTAAGGTAAATGATGATTGCAGCGCCTGCGGTATTTGTGAGGATATCGTCCCCGAGGTTTTTGAATTAGGAGACGAAATAGCCGAAGTAAAAGTAAATCCCGTGCCTGCAGAACATGAAGAAAAGGTTCGCGAAGCAGCCGAAGAGTGCCCAACAGAATCCATAGAAATCTCTTAGGCGGCTAAAGGTAACATTCATGTTTTTGTCGTAACCAGAGCCCGCTTTTTAAGCGGGCTCTTACATATTTGCAGCAGGAGGATTTTGGCATAAACCTAACGAATTCCTGTTTATATAACCGTTGTCTTTAGGAGGCAGTAATTATCATTGGACCAGAATAGACTGCTCGAAGCAATAACTGTAAAAGAAATGCGCCCGGGAATAATTAAGCCGATTACCGGTATCGCTTACCACTCCGGCCGGGTATCAGATGGTTCTCTTATCGTCTGTATTAAGGGCCACAAAACAGACGGCCACCTGTACCTTAAACAGGCCGTGAAAAATGGAGCCGTAGCTGCTGTAGTTGAAGAGTTCGAGGAAGGAATTGATATCCCCCAGTACCGCGTCAAAGACAGTCGAAAGGCTTTAGCGGCCCTGGCTGATCACTTTTACGGCCACCCTTCAAAAAAAATGAATGTAACCGGGGTCACGGCTACAAACGGTAAAACAACCACTACTTACATGATTAATTCGATTTTTGAAAAACACGGCCTTAAGACGGGATTAATTGGCACGGTAGTTGTTAAGATAGGCAACCTGATCGAACCCGCTGAATTAACTACACCGGAATCATTAGATTTGCACCGTTACTTTGATCAAATGGTCAAACGAAATGTCAGCCACATTGTTATGGAGGTCTCCTCTTCGGGGCTGGAACTTAAACGTGTCGGCAATGTTGACTTTAATACTGTAGTGGTCAATAACATCAGCCGTGAACATATCGACCTGCACGGTTCTTATGAACAGTATTATGCAGCCAAAGCATCTCTGGTCCGTGAAGCCAGGGGTGACCAGTGGGCTGTATTCAACCTCGATTGCCCCAAAACAGCCCCCCTGGTAAACGAAACACGGGCCATGGTTTTCACTTACGGCCTGAAAAATAAAGCTGCCGACTGCCTGGTCCAAGATCTTGACCTGAGCACAGGAAGGGCTCGCTTCAAGGTTGAGCTACAGAGAAAAGATGCATTCAAGCAGCTTGCCACCCAGCCGGATTCTTTTTCTATCGAGCTCTCTGTACTCGGTTTGCACAGTGTCTACAATGCCATGGCCGCAATTATGACCGCCCTCCTTCAGGGTATCCCTGCAGAAACGATCAGGAAAGCCCTGCATGATTTTCGCGGTGTTGAGCGGCGCTTCGAGTTGATATTTGAAGACAACTATAAGGTTATTGACGATCATTTCGCTAATAGCGGAAATATCCATGTTACATTAGAAACCCTGCAGATGATGGAATATAAAAAGCTGCACCTTGTTTATGCCATCAGGGGCAGCCGCGGCGTAACCGTTAACCGCGAAAATGCCGAAGCGCTGGCTTACTGGGTGCCTAAGCTGGACCTGGATAAGGTTATCGCTACTACCAGCAGCAGCCACGTAAGCGAAAAAGATATTGTCTCCACAGAAGAACGGCAGGTCTTCGAAGAAGCGATCAATGAAGCCGGAATCAAGGTAGAAATCTATGAGCAGCTGCCCGATGCTATCGCCCGGGGCCTGTCTGAAACTGAAAACGGCGATGTGCTTCTCCTGGCCGGGTGCCAGGGTATGGATTACGGTGCTTCCATTTGTCTCGAGCAGATCCACGGGTCAAGGCCTGATTTGCCAAGAGCAAAGATATTCGCCGCCCTCAAAAACCGGGTTGCGGGAGTAGCGGAAGAGAAGTAAAAAAACAGGGCCAGGCTAAATCTACAGGACCCTGTCAGTTAATATATACCCCTGCTTTCTATTGCCCCTGCTGGTAAAACAATCAGGCCTCCTTAATTTCGACACCGCCCATAATGGCCCGGGCCTGGATACGCAATTTGCGGCCGGTCGATTTATCAATATTATGTTCTACTTTGCGACCGGCAATAATTCCTCCGTCTTCCTGGTCTTTAAAGGTCACCCCGCCCAGGACAGCTGAACCTTCATATATTACAGCTAAATCATGCGGAATTTTTACCTCTATACCTCCCATTATTGCAGTCAGGTCCAGAACAGTTTCACCTTCAGGAACCTCTGCTTTCGTTAAATCCATTTCTATACCGCCCATAAAGGCAAAATAGCTGCCACCTTCTAATTTCCAGGGCTCACCGCTGCCTACATTTGCCCCGCCCATAAAAACAAAACGGCCGCCTTTACCACTGCTTTGCGTTTTCCCGCGCAGGAGGTTAAAACCAATTAAGATCAGGACTACCGGCCAGAGCAGGTTAAAAAACAGGGTTGTGTCAACTTTAAATAGCCCCAGGTTACGGCCAAGAAATATAACACCGACAGCTATGGCAATAAGCGCTGTAAAAAACTGCCCCCAGGAGAAAAAAACTTTTTTACCGGCAGAGCCTTCAGCTGAACCAAATGACATAAACAGCCAGTTAAGGCCTAAAACCAGGGGAATAACCGGCCATAGCCTCAAGATTTCCCTGATCTCAATCTCAATTCCCAGGCCAAGATTATTGAAGAGTAAAACTACACCGATCACTAAAACCGCTAAACCAATGATTAACCTGCCGCTGATAAAGCGCAACGATAACATCTCCTCTACTATGAAGTTTAATAAAATAACAACATACTATCTGTAACTCATCGCTAATGTATATAATAAATAATAAAGTAAGATCGGACAAGCATAATTATAGATCAATTCTTTATTAGCCGAGGGCGTAAAACTCTCGTAAAACTTTTTGAGCTCGGCAGCGTTGAGCGTTGACTTTTTAAATTGCTCATGCTAAAATTAACAGCGCAATAGGTACAGGTAATGGTGGGTGTAGCTCAGCTGGTTAGAGCGCCAGGTTGTGGCCCTGGAGGCCGTGGGTTCGAACCCCATCACTCACCCCATTATTTTAAAATGTATCTAGCTTAAGTTGCTGGGGCGTAGCCAAGCGGTAAGGCACGGGTCTTTGGAATCCGCATGCGTAGGTTCGAATCCTACCGCCCCAGCCATTTTTATGCCCAAATACAGTATAGGGCTTTGCTGATCAGGACCTCTTGACGACACTTGCTGTCTGATGCCTGGCAAACAGCGGACCATGAAGAAAGTGGTGCAGCCTGTAACCAAAACTATCAATGCCAGGCCTATAAAAATGATTAAACCTGTTTTTGCTTCTTTTCCAGCCTTCTTCATGATTGCTTACCTGCTTCGTTTATATAAATATTTATGTGGTTTAATTATATTTTCCATGGCATTAGAATATAATCATTATCGAAAACACCCTTATTAACGGAGGCTGTCAAATGAACATAAAAAGAATCTTTACAACCGGGGTACTTACCCTTTTACCACTGGCGATCACAATTTATGTTTTCTTCCTCGTCTTCACCTTTCTTGATAGCATTATTGGCAATTTGATAATAGCCATATTTGATTACCGCGTACCCGGAGCAGGTTTTGCAGCAGGCATCCTGCTGATCTTCATCGTCGGTTTTATTGCCTCTAATATTATTGGTAAACAATTAGTCGCCCTGGGTGATAATATTTTTCAGCGCTTACCCCTGGCCAGGGGCATTTACAGCAGCGCCAGACAGATTATCGATGCTTTTACCGTCCAGGGCAAAGATGCCTTTCAAAAGGTTGTTCTGCTTGAGTATCCCCGTAAAGGTCTTTATGTGCTTGGCTTCGTAACCAGCATCTCCAGGGGTGAAATCCAAGAAATAACTGAAAAAGAAACTATCTGCATATTTATTCCGACAACCCCTAACCCAACTTCGGGGATGTTGATCCTGGCCCCTAAAAGCGAAATTACCGAACTGCAAATGAGCATCGAAGAAGGCATGAAAGTGATTGTCTCAGGCGGATTGGTTTCACCACCGGGCGCAGGTAGCGGCCCCCTGGCGCCTGCGAACGTTCAATCCTGACTGTCGGGTATATCTTCGCCCCGGGCCCAGCCAAGCGTACGTTTGACAGCCCTGAGCCAGCCCTGGTAGAGGGCTTCCCTGGTATCCCGGTCCATCTGCGGTTCAAACGCAGCGCTCTGCTTCCACCTGCCGGACAGATCATCCATACTGCCCCAGAAACCGGTGGCCAGTCCGGCCAGGTAGGCCGCCCCGAGAGCAGTAGTATCAAAGGTAGCCGAACGGCGAACCACTGTCCCGGTTATATCGGCCTGAAACTGCAGCAATAAGTCCATCACGCTGGCCCCACCATCGACCCGCAGTTCTCTTAAAGGCAGCTCTGCTTCCCTGTGCATCACTTCAAGCACATCCCTGGTCTGGTAAGCCATTGCTTCCATTACGGCCCTGGCCAGGTGAGCCTTGGAAGTACCGCCTGTAATCCCGATCAGCAAACCGCGGGCATAAGGATCCCAGTAAGGAGCGCCAAGACCGGCAAAAGCGGGAACCAGGTAAATACCATCATTGCCATCGATTTGCGCAGCCAAAACTTCCAGATCAGATGATTTTTCTATCACCCCGAGACCGTCTCGCAACCACTGGACAGCAGCCCCGGTAATAAAGATACTGCCTTCCAGGGCATATTCAATCTTATCGCCAATTCCCCAGGCAATGGTAGTCAATAACCCTTTTTCAGAGGCAACTGCTTTTTCTCCAGTATTCATCAATAAAAAAGAACCTGTCCCGTAAGTATTTTTTGTCATCCCGGGATTGTAGCAGGCCTGTCCGAAAAGAGCGGACTGCTGATCCCCGGCTATGCCGCCCAGGGGAATACGGCAGCCAAAAAAGACACTCTCCTCCGTATGGCCAAAAATACCGCTGCTGGGTTTCACTTCAGGCAATACTTCGGCAGGAACTTTAAATAGCTCCAACAGATCTGAATCCCACTCCAAAGTATGGATATTGTAAAGCAGGGTTCTTGAGGCATTGGAGTAATCAGTGGCAAATACCCGGCCCCCGGTTAAGCGGAATAAAAGATAGCTGTCCACTGTCCCGCAGGCCAGGGTTCCTTCTTCTGCAGCCCTGCTCACTTCAGGTAAATTTTCCAGGGCCCAGCGGAGCTTGGTTCCCGAAAAGTACGGATCCAGCAAGAGCCCCGTTTTGCGGCGGATCTCTTCCTCGTGCCCCTCACTTTTAAGCCGGCTGCACATCTCAGAGGTACGGCGGCACTGCCAGACAATGGCCCTACTAATCGGCTTTCCACTGTTGCGATCCCAAAATACCAGGGTCTCACGCTGGTTGGTAATCCCAATCGATACTATTTCGGAGGCTTTAGCTCCCGCCTCCTGCAGGGTATTAGAGGCAACTTGTAAGGTATTTTCCCAGATCTCTTCAGGATCATGTTCAACCCAGCCGGGCTGCGGATAATACTGCCTGTGTTCCCGGTTAGCCCTGGCTTTAGAGAACCCTTCCTCGTCCCACAAAATAGCTGTTGTCCCGGTTGTTCCCTGGTCAATTGACAAGATATACTTGCTGATGCTCATCGCCCCCTCTTTTTACTTTGCCTTCTACTTCAAGGTAGCGGATATGAGCCAGCGCTTCCCCTGTCGCGAACCACTTCTGCATTAAAGGAAAATCGTTCCAGTCAGCTGCCACCAGGTCCCATGTCATTTTTGAAGCCACTTCATAAGCATTTTTTGGGCTGTTTGCACTAAGAATATCTACCACTTCTTCTAAGCGGGCCCGGTGGTGTTTTTTCAGTTCTTCTATCCTGCCGCGGCAGTCACGAATCAATCTGCGGTGGCCGGGCAAAACAAGATCTACGGACATGGCATAGACCCGGTCCAGGCTCTTGAAGTATTCCCCTAAAGGATTGCCTTCTTCGAGCCAGGTCGATATATTGGGGGTGATATCGCCTAAAATATGATCGCCGGAAAAGAAATATTTCAGGTGTGGCTCATACAGGCAGGTGTGCCCGCCGGTATGGCCCGGGGTAACAACGCAGTGCAGCTCGTAATCGCCAAAACGCAGAATATCCCCATCTTCGACCATGCTGAATTCAACTTCATCTTTAGGGCTGTAGCGCTGGCCGGGATGAGAATCGATGGCCATATTAACCAGTTCTTCAGGAAAACCATGGCGGCCGGCCAGGGAACAAACCAGCTGCCAGAGGTCTTTCCTGTTCAGTATCTCCGCGTCCGGTTCATTAAAGTAAATCAAGGCGTCTTCAGCCGACAGTTCATCTACCAAACCAACATGATCGGCATGCAGGTGGGTAACAAAATAGTCTGTCTTTTGCATGTCTACATTAAGCTGATCAAATGCGTCCAGCAGGGCCGTTTTGCATTCTTCACGATTCATCCCCGTATCAATAACCAGGTTACGGGGGTTACCTTTTATAATATATGAATTAGTCGCTTTCAGAGGATTACGAGGCAGGGGAATTTCGGCACGGAATAAATCGCTGCGGATTTGTTCAATTACAGTTTTAGCCATTTAATCACACCTTTCTTTGATATCTCTTATCATTCTTTTTTTAGGAGATAAATCCTTTTTTCTGACCGGGCTTAACTCTTTTTCCGGTTATTCTTTCTGACAGGGCAACCTTTTATTAACTTGAACCAGATGATGTGTTATAATTAGAGGTGGTTAAGCAGGATGTATTCTGTGCCAAACACGCCGCCACGGCTGCGGCCCGACCATAAAGATGGAGGAAAAGAAGGAAAGGGGTGTCCTTAAATGACCGCAATAAGCAAATCAAGCTTGATTTTTTTGGCAGTCCTGATCGCCTTTTTGCTGGTTAGCTGCGCAGACCCCGCCGCCCGGGAAGAAGATATAGATGAAGAAGAAGCGCAGAAAGAATTCGAAGCAGAAGATGAAGTCGAAATAGATGAAGAGTTAGATGAAGATGAAAATGACAGCAAAGCCAACCCGGACTCTTCATCTGATTCAGGTTTTACCCACACTGTCGAAATGAACATAAACGGTGAGGTTACAGAAGGCGAGGGCGACGGTTGGTGGGGAGATGAAGGCGAAAACGGTAGTGATCAGTGGTGGGATGATGATTGAAAAGCAGCACATTTTTTACCGATTCATACTGCCTGATTCAAAACCATGCAAGTCCAGGGTAACATAGGTAAACCCGATCCTTTGCAGGGTGGCATCAATTTCTTTTCTATAAGTTATCACCACTTCTAAGTCGCAACCATTTACTTCAATACGGGCAATGTTACCGTGGCAGCGCACCCGCAAGTCATTTATCAAGCCGAGCCCGCGCAGAAAATACTCTGCAGCGGCCACTTTTTGCAACTTTTCTAAGGTAACCTCTTCGCCATAAGGAATACGCGAAGCGAGGCAGGCAGCTGAGGGTTTGTTCCAGGTCGAAAAATCGTTCTGTTTTGACAGGCACCTGATCTCTTCCTTGCCCATGGAAACCTCCAACAGGGGGCTGCGGATAGCCATTTCCTCAGCAGCCTGCATACCGGGTCTGTGATCATTTATATCATCTGCATTAGAGCCGTCAATTACCACATGAAAACCTTTGCCCCGGGAAACTTTTATAATCCTGCTAAAAAAAGTCCGCTTACAATAATAACAGCGCTCAGAAGTATTGTCTTTAAATTCAGGAACTGCAGTGAAGTCGATATTTATAATACGGTGTCTCGCCCCGAGCTTTAAAGCAAAAGATGCCGCCTCTTCAACCTCTTGATGGGGATTCAGAGCCGATTTCAATGTTACGGCCTGAACATTTTCGCTGCCCAGGACCTGAAGCGCTTTGCCCAGAAGATAGGAACTGTCCGTCCCACCCGAAAAAGCAACTGTTACTTTTTTAAAATTGCCCAGCAGTTTCTCTAACTGTTTCTCCTTATTTAAAGCAACCCCGTAGTTAACTGTTTGCTCAATTCCCTTTAGATTCCCCATTTAAATTACCTTTCTGCCCTTTAATTCTGCCCGCAGGAAGCTTAAAAATTCTTCCGCTTTTTTTTCAGGAGCCCCGGTAAGCAGACTTATTCCAATAAACAGGACTACCGCTACAAGGCCGCTCCATACCCCCGGCCAAAGCCCGAGAGGCTTCCAGCCGCTGTACTGCAGGACTGTGGCAACAGTACCGCCGACAATCACGCTGGACAGGACCCCTGCAGCTGTCCCTCTTTTCCAGAAGAAAGCGCCGATCAGGGCGGGAACCATGACCAGCAGCCCTGCTGAAGAAGCCACCGACAGGGCGGCAATCAAATCAAGGCGCAGGGTTGCAAAAGCAAGAATGAAAAGAGTGAAAAGGGGTACAAATAATTTCCCGATTAAAAGTTCTTTTTGCTCATCGATATTGACAGAAACATTTTTGAAGACATCACGGCAGACCATAGAAGAAAGCGATAGGATAATCGAATTAACCGTGGAAACCGCAGCAGCGCAAATTCCAAGCATTACGAGCAGGGCGACTGCCGCCGGCACCACATCCAAGCTGAGCAAAACAGGGGTGGCGCTGTCGGCTACCGCTAAATCCGGCAATAAAAGGCGGGCCGAAAACCCCCACATAATCGAAACCAGGGTGTAGATAAACCCGAAAACCAGGAAACCCATCACCATGATCCGCATTTGCCCCAGGGAACGGGGCATGAAAAGGCGCTGGCTGACCTGGGGGTTGGAAAGGGAGAAGAAAAACCAGGGCAGGGTCAGCCCGATAAAAGCATGGATATTAAAGAAACCCGGTCCCGGCACGGTCAGCCAGGCCGGATAGTTTGTTTCGAGAGCGGTAAACATGCCGCCGAAACCGCCGAAACCCCGGTAAACGATAAAAAATACAGATATAAG
>SLHT01000125.1 GCA_007136055.1 Syntrophomonadaceae bacterium | reverse complement strand
TTCATTGTGGGTTCCAAAAGAACCGGTTTAGCCTTCGACAAGGCTGTTTTAAGAGCCTTGGAGGCAGCTATGCGGAAAGCCAGTTCTGAAGAATCCACCTCGTGGAAAGAACCATCTTTCAAAATAATCTTAACATCAACAACCGGGTACCCGGCCAAAACTCCGTTCAGGGCTGCCTCTTTCAAACCCCCTTCGACAGCGGGAATGAATTCCCTGGGAATAGAGCCTCCAACAATTTTGTTCTCAAAAGCAAACCCACCGCCCGATTCCAGGGGCGAAAGTTCAATTACTACATGGCCATACTGACCCCGCCCGCCAGACTGACGCACAAAACGTCCTTCGGCCGCAGTTTCATTGAGGATAGTCTCCTTGTAAGCAACCTGTGGCCGGCCGACATTGGCCTGCACTTTAAATTCACGCAGAAGACGATCAGTAATAATTTCAAGATGAAGTTCACCCATGCCGGAAATGATCGTCTGCCCAGTTTCCTGGTCGGTATAAATTTGGAAGGTGGGATCTTCTTCGGAAAGTTGTTGCATCGAAACTGTCAATTTATCCTGATCAGCTTTTGTTTTTGGTTCGATGGCCACGGAAATAACCGGCTCAGGAAATGTAATATTCTCTAAGATGATCGGCTTATCAAGAGCACACAAAGTTTCACCGGTGCCAATTTCCTTCGGCCCGATTACAGCCACAATATCACCGGTGGTAGCCTGTTCTATTTCTTCCCGAAAATTAGCGTGCATCCGGATTAATCTTCCGATACGCTGCTTTTTCTGCCGGGATGAGTTAAGCAGAGTTGTTCCTTTTTTCAGAGTCCCCGAATATACACGGGCAAAAGCAAGTTTCCCTACAAAGGGATCGACCATTATTTTAAAGACCAGCGCTGCAAAAGGCGCATCGTTCGACGGCAACCGAAAATCTTCTTCGCCGCTGATGGGATTATAACCCTTGACTGCCCCCACTTCAACCGGGGATGGCAGTAATTCAACCACAGCATCAAGTAGCAGCTGAACACCTTTGTTTTTATATGAAGAGCCGCAGAGAACAGGCACCAGGTTATGGTGGATAGTCGCTTTGCGCAGGGCCCGGTAGCATTCTTTAGCGGTTATTTCTTCATTGTTAAAAAATTTTTCCATCAACTCATCGTCATAATCGGCTACCGTTTCCATTAATTTTTCCCTGAGATCAGCAACCTTATCCTTCATTGCTTCGGGAATCTCAGTTTCCGAACTGCGGGTTCCAAGATCGTCTTCATACTTGATCGCCATTCCGGTTATCAGATCAACAATACCGTTGAAACCATCTTCTTCGCCAATAGGCAGTTGAATCGGAAGGGCACGAGCATGGAGCCTTTCTTTTAGCTGATCGACTACACTAAAAAAGTCAGCGCCTACTGTATCCATTTTGTTTATATAAGCCAAACGGGGCACGTGGTAACGATCAGCCTGGCGCCAGACTGTTTCCGACTGGGGCTCAACACCACCCTTGGCACAGAAAACAGCGACCATCCCATCTAAAACACGCAGGGAGCGTTCGACCTCCACAGTAAAGTCCACGTGTCCGGGCGTATCTATAATATTAATTAAACAATCTTTCCATTTACATGTTGTAGCCGCTGAAGTAATTGTAATTCCGCGTTCCTGTTCCTGGGCCATCCAATCCATGGTTGCAGTGCCTTCATGCACTTCACCAAGCTTATGCAGGCGCCCTGAATAAAACAGAATTCGCTCGGTAGTTGTTGTTTTACCGGCATCTATATGGGCGGCAATTCCGATATTTCTAATCTTTCCTAATTGTGCTGCTTTTTCAGTTTCCTTGCTCATTTCGTCCCTCCTTCCAGAGGCGGAGGTCAGGGGTCTATTTGCCGGAATTCCGGATCAAAAAATATCTAACCCAAACTGAACAACCTACGCTTAGTGTCAATAACATTTAATTTAAAAACGTTAAACTTACCAACGATAATGGGCAAAAGCCTTGTTTGCTTCAGCCATCTTATGGGTGTCTTCTTTTTTCTTGATCGATCCGCCGGTGTTATTGGCAGCATCCATCAATTCGCCAGCCAGACGCTGGGCCATTGTTTTTTCACCACGGTTGCGGGCAAAACTGATTACCCAGCGAATTGCCAGGATATTTTTGCGATGAGTACTTACTTCCACCGGGACCTGGTATGTAGCGCCACCAACACGACGGGGTTTTACTTCCAGCACAGGAGCTACATTACGCATTGCTGTTTCGAATACTTCGTGTGGTTCATTGCCGCTTTTTTCCCGGATTAAGTTAAAAGCATCATAGATTATTTCCTGCGCGGATCCTCTTTGTCCGTCATACATTAACTTGTTTATAAACCTGGTCACCAACTT
The DNA here is from genome assembly GCA_007136055.1 of Syntrophomonadaceae bacterium. Taxonomy (GTDB): domain Bacteria; phylum Bacillota; class Dethiobacteria; order DTU022; family DTU022; genus T3SED10-7. Next base: position 934 of record SLHT01000125.1, on the reverse strand, counting down.
GCTGTTGTAGACCGGGTCTGCCAATATTTCACGTTTTGAAACAGGGCCTTTACGAGGCATCTTCGATCATCCACTCCTCACGTTTAGCTATGCTTTCGGCTTCTTAGTGCCGTATTTTGAACGTCCCTGGGCCCGGTTTTCAACACCGGATGCATCCAGAGCGCCCCTAACCAGGTGATAGCGCACACCGGGCAAATCCTTAACCCGGCCGCCCCTGACCAGAACAACTGAGTGCTCCTGCAGGTTATGTCCGATACCGGGAATATAAGCAGTCGCTTCGATTCCATTTGTAAGGCGGACTCTGGCAATTTTACGTAAGGCTGAGTTTGGCTTTTTCGGTGTTGTTGTCGAAACGCGGGTACAGACACCTCTCTTTTGCGGTGAGCGGTCCAGTGCCGGAGCAGACGACTTATGGGTCATTTGCTTGCGGCCCTTACGAACTAATTGATTAATTGTCGGCATTAGTCCACCTCCTTTTATTCTTTAATGGCAGCAGCTGCTGCTTTTACCTTGATTCCGCACAATTTTCCGAGCTGCTGCATAGATTCGACATACTGCAGCTCGATATTGTTCGTTTCGCATAAAGTAATTATGGGTCGAATAATCTTTTTTTCGGCATCTTTGGCAATAAAAACCTTTTGAACTTCACCATTTTCAAGGGCTTTTATCGTCTGCTTTGTCCCGACTATCTTGTTCCGGGAACTGGCTATTAAATCATCCAACGGAAAGGCACACCTTCCTTATGAAAAACCTCTCCCAGGCACCTCAATTTGACGTACCTTAAGAGTTTAACACCGTACAACAGCCTTGTCAATTAAATTTTCCTCTTAATCCTCAAATATTTCCGGATCTTCTTCAATTCTTTCTGGCCGTTGATCACCCGTCGATACGATCGCCGTTTCCTCGGTATCGAGATCGAGATCAGCTTCTGGTT
>SLHT01000023.1 GCA_007136055.1 Syntrophomonadaceae bacterium | reverse complement strand
ATACCCACCGCCACCGCCTGGGCCCCAACTATCACCTGATCCCGGTCAATGCCTCAAAGCATGCTGAAACGGACAATTACCAGCGCGACGGTTTTATGCGCACTGACAACAACTTCGGCGGGGCGCCAAATTACTTCCCCAACAGTTTCAGCGGCCCGGAACATGACCCCTCGAAAGATGAGCCGGCCTTCCCTGTATCCGGTGAAGTTAAGAGAGCAGCACACACCCATGAAAACGATGACTTTGTCCAATCCGGAAACCTGTACCGCGATGTAATGAGCGAGCAGGATCGCACTAACCTGATCTCTAATATCGTCGGGCATCTCGGAGACGCCCGAAAGCGGATCCAGCTGCGCCAGAGCGCCATTTTCTACAAAGCTGACCAGGATTACGGCAGCAGGGTTGCCGAGGGCCTGGGGCTCGATCTATCCGAAGTAAAAAAACTGGCCGAAATGAGCCAGGAGGAAAGAGAAAAAGCCACGGCCCAGTAAGATTAAAAAAGGTAACAGCTACACCTCCTGGCATTAGGGTTACTTTAACCATCGCTTTGGAGGCTTGTTGAAATGAGCTATCAGGTTAAGTGTGAAGTTATTTCAGTAGACGGAGAGCGGCACTGTAGCGGTGCCGCTCTCATGGAAATAGGCCGGGTTTTTACTGTCGGGACAAAAACTCCCGAGCCGGAAGGAATGTGCGCCAAGTCATTCGCCACTATCTTCCCGCTGGTCACAGCAATGCGCTTCTCGTAAGAAGTTCCGCCCTGGGAAAAGGGCCGGGGCTATTATGAAGTTAACTGCCCTGACGGCAAGGTGAAATACAGGCTGAGCCGGGTTACCACAGTTTAAACTATTCTTTAGTATGGGAACCAGCGCGACCCAGGGGGATCTGTTTACCAGGCTTTTTTGCTTCACTTATTCCATCATCATTTATGAAGAGCCTTTCTTCCTGACGATCTAACCTTAACTTATTTCCTCCGAACACAAAATGTCCGACCAGAGCGCCAAGTAATGTTATAAGGACCCAACCGAAACCTGCTTCGGCACCGGGAAGTAGGCTGCGTATTATTCCCAAACCGGCCCCTGCACCGAACATGGCGGCATAACCGTAGAATCCTTCAAACAAGCCCCAGGCGAATGCAGCCAGGGCTGCCCCGGCCCGGGCTCTTTTAACTCCGGGCGCGATGACAATAAAGAGCACAATAACAATCGCCGGGGGATAGATGATATCCAAGATCGGAGCGGTCAGTCTAATTATTTCATCCAGGCCGACCATGCTGACCAGTCCGCTCACTAAGAGGGTCACCGCGGTACAGGCAACATAAGGCAGTTTACCTCCGGAAGCTTCTTCGAAGTACGATGCTGTCCCCCCGCCCAATCCTACGGCGGAAGTGAGGGCGGCAAAGAGCAGAGCCACATTAAATATTGCTCCTCCTACCGGACCCCACAGTTCAAGGATAATAGTAGCATAAAGGCGCGCATAAGAGACATCGGTAAAAAGCACCCCGGTTGAAGCGCCGACCAGCATCTGTGTAAAATGGCTGGTACCCAGAAGCAGAAAACCAAACCCCGCAGTCAGGACCAGGTAGCGGTTAAGGGCCCTATCTTTCAAATTATAGCCATCACTTAAACCGGCTATAACCAGCGTAGCAAACATCAGCGCCGCAGGCAGGTCCATGGTCTGGTAGCCGTGCAGAAAACCATACGTGAAAGGGTGATCTGCGTAGAACTGCTCCACACGCTGAGATAAGGGAGAAATTAAACTCCTGGTTACCACGGCTACAATGGTAATCACCAAAACCGGCAACAGGTATTTTGCAATTTTATCGATCACCTGGCTGCGGCGATAGAGAAACCAGAAAGCGGCAGAGTAGTAAACGATGGTAAAAAGAAGCAGGGCCGGCAGGGGAGAATAGTCAAGTCCGAGAATCTGGCAGATTGCATCCCAGGCTGCAGCGCTCATACGGGGTATGGCAAAAAGAGGGCCAAGTACAAGCACGGTAAGGCCGCCGAAAACCTGAGCAAAGGTTCTATTTACAGAAAGAGAAGCAATTCTAAAGAGGGTGCCCTCCTTTGCTACAGCCAGGTAGGCAAGCCAGGGAAAGACAATCGCTGAAATAAAAATGCCGAAGTAAGCTATGTACACAGAACTGCCGCTCTGCTGGCCCCAGGTTACAGGCCAGAGCATGCAGGATCCTCCAAAATGCATTGCAAATACAGAGCCGCCTACAGCTGCGACAACCAGAAGGTTTGTTTTTTGGGGCATTAATTAGTAGATCCTTTCTTGATTATGACCCATTTAAGGGAATATGTTCTAACTTTCCGGATTTCCCTGTAAACCCTTCCTGCAATTCAATCATTTGCTTTCCAGTTCAACATCTAATCATTTAATTGAGTATTTTTCCATTTGGTTCCTCTGTTTCTTGAATGGGTCCATACTTGTTTTCGTACTTATTGATGTTCCCATTCAATACATTAATTACGCGCTTAATATGGCCAGGGCTTGTAATTATTCTTGCAACAACTACCCCTTGAGGTGGAGCCATCATATAAAAATCGAGAATAAACTCATCCTTCGTATGGGTTACAGACATACTATTTGAGTAAACTCCACCAACAAGTGTTTCCGGAAACTTAACACTTAATTTCTTTGCCTTTTCTTTCTCACTATCTTTCATTCACCATTCCTCCATAAATATGACATTATTATAAATAGTTCTCTATAAATCAAGATGTTCCTTTTTAAAGAATTTGCAGGATAAGACGAAAAATGATTCAATGCAGAATTAAATTATATGGTGCTTTAAAACAATAAAGAATGCGTTGGAGAAAAAGTTAAGCGTGGAGAAAAATCTCCACGCTTAACTAGCGCTGGTGTCGGGAGGGGGACTTGAACCCCCATGGTATAAACCACACGGCCCTCAACCGTGCGCGTCTGCCAATTCCGCCATCCCGACATATATAAGTTTTCCATTAAGATTATAAGGGTTTCTTTGTGAAGCGTCAAGACAATGCTGCGCATTTCCATAATTATATCAGGCAGTCAATATACAAAGCATGGCATGCTATAAGTTGAAGATACCCTTATAAACTTAAATCAAACGGCGAAATGATCATCAAATCAGATCGCCGTTTGTTAAATAAGCTATAAGCTATTAATAATATATTTTTCCGTGTTATGTAACCTTCGGTTTAGCCGACTAACTTCAGGGCCAGGTCTTTAGCTGATGCTGCATCGGGAGCCCATCCGTCCGCGCCGATCTCATCGGCAAAATCCTGGGTTACAGGGGCGCCGCCGACAATAACCTT
>SLHT01000077.1 GCA_007136055.1 Syntrophomonadaceae bacterium | reverse complement strand
CTTCAGCTGGCTTTTGATATTTTTACTCTTAAGCATCTCTTTAGCCCTCGGTTATTTTCCCGATGCGGTGGAAAGCTATAGTCCTCTGGAATACTGGACTGCTGCTGTTATAACCACGCTCATAGTTTTTGCTTCGGTTCTAACTCATGAATTCGGTCATTCCATGGTTGCCCTGAAAGCTGGTATTCCGATCAAAAATATCACCCTTTTTATTTTCGGTGGATTAGCACAAATGGAATCCGAAGCCGAAGAAGCGGTAACCGAATTCAAACTTACCGCGGCCGGTCCTCTGACCAGTCTGCTGCTCGCGGTAGTATTCGGCTCTATATACTACCTGTTTATGATCCCCGGGCTGTTGATCAGCGAGGCAGTATCGATTATAGCCCGAATTAACCTGGTTATGGCAGCATTTAATATGATCCCGGCCTTTCCCTTAGACGGGGGGCGGTTATTACGCTCGACAATCTGGTTTTTCAGTAATAATTTGATCACTGCAACACGAATTGCTGTCGGCTTTGGCAGCGTTCTTTCTTTTATGGTTATGGCTTTAGGCTTTGCCATGATTTTTTTCCAGGGAAACATTTTTGGTCTCTGGCTCATTTTTATTGGCTGGATGATTTACCAGGCCGGACAGTCAAGCTATTCACAACTGATTTTCAAGGAAACCTTTACTGGTATAAAAGTTTCTGAATTAATGAGCTCCGACTTAAAGACCATTTCCCCTGATGCCACTTTAGATGAACTGGCCGATTATTTTTTGCAATATATGTACGGCGCTTTCCCGGTAGTTTACGGCTCAACCACTCACGGCCTGGTCACTTTACAAAACATGAAAGATATCCCAAGAGAAAAATGGGCAGAAACCAGGGTTTCCGAAATATTAACTCCGCTCAAAGATACGATGGTGATAAAACCTGACACCGACGCCGCAGAAGTTATGATGCGAATGTCGGCACAAAACACGGGACGGGCCCTGGTTATGGAAAACAGCAGCCTCGCCGGCTTGCTCAGCCGAACAGACATGATGCGCTATATGCAGATGCATATGGCCGTAGGATCGGACTAAAAGTTTAATCTTCATTACCGAGAAGCTGGGCTCTTTCATTGAAAAAAGTCCTGTATCCGAGTTGGATAATTAAATATACAGCAAAGACTACACTGCCCAGGATACCCATCATGATCACAATCTGATATTTTATGGCATCAAGTGGTGATGCCCCGGCCAGAATCTGCCCGCTCATCATCCCCGGTATAAAGATAATCCCCATGCCAAGCATTGCGTTAATGGTGGGGATTATCGCCGCGCTGAAGGTATCACTTAAGAACTCTCTCACAGCTTCCTGCGGTGTAGCACCGAGCATCAAGGCTTCTTCAATACGCGCGCGATTGGTCTGAAAAACCCTGGCCAGCCTTTCTGCTCCCAGGGTAATTCCAGTCATAGAATTGCCGACAGTCATGCCGGCGATAGGGATAAAGTAACGCGGGGCATAAAATGGTTCCGCGGAGATAACTACAATCATAAAATAGGCCAGGGGAATTGATGTGCCGACAAAAAGAGCTAGAGCGACCACTTTTTTCAAACCGATACCTATCTTGCCTTTAACCCGGCCGAAAATCGTAATAAGGGCAAAAATTTGCATGAAAAGCATAATTGCCAGGGTAACCAGGAGGTGCTGCTGACTAAAAACCAGTTCTAAGACATAACCGGCCAGGACGAGCTGCAGGGTCATCCTGACCGTGGCCATTAAGAACTCTTTCCCATGCCCGAGCTTAAGCAACTGGGACATGATCATAAGTAATACTAAAAAGAGATAAGATGCCGCAAGGCGCCAGGTCTCAATCGATAGTGTCTCAGTCATGGACGCTCCCTTCTTCATTAAAACTGTTAATCTGCCCCCCGCTTAAGGCGAGGATGGAACCGCCAAATTCACTGATTAAAGCCTCCGAATGTGATATCATCACCACCGCTTTGCCGGATTTTCCGACCCACCAAGCGAGATATTCAAAAACCGCCCTCGCATTTTCGTCGTCAAGAGCCGCTGTCGGTTCATCTAAGAGCAGTGTTTCAGGGTCAAGGAGCAGGACACGGGCCAGGGCCAGGCGCTGCTTTTCGCCTCCCGACATATTTGCTGTTTTTTTATTCAGCATCCCGGGCATATCAAAAAGTTCTAGTAGACTTTCTATCTCAACTTGCACAGGCAGTTCTTTACGGTTAAAATTAAAAATCAGTTGGATGTTTTCTAATATGGTTCCGGGAAAAATATATGGAGCCTGTGGTACCATCATTACTTTGCGGCGCAGCGTAACCGGATCAATTTTCAATACATCGGTGCCAAAATAGTTAACTGTACCTGTATCGCTGGTAATCAGGTTATTTAATAATTTTAGCAGCGTTGTTTTGCCGCTGCCACTTTTTCCGGTGATTCCGAAAACGGACCCCGTTGCAACATCAAGCGATGGAATGGATAATATAGTGCGGTATGTAACATTTCTAAGGCTGAACGCATTCTGCATAATAGCACCTCATTTAAATCATCAACTATTAAAGGAGGATTTCAAAATGACAGCTTTAGCAGAACCAGTTAAAACAGGTTTAATCAAAAGCCTGCAGCTGCTCTGGCTGCTGGTCAAAATCATTGTCCCGGTTTCCTGCCTTGTAGCCATCCTCGACTATTACGGCCTGGTTGAATCGGTCGCCGTTTTTTTTGAACCGGCCATGGCCCTGTTCGGTTTGCCCGGAGAATCAACAATTGCCTTATTGCTGAGCTTTTTTGTCAGCTTCTATGCTGCTTTAGGAGTTATCACCGCTATGTCCTTAAGCTCCCAACAGATTACAGTCCTGGCGGTAATGATCGGTATTTGTCATGAACTTCCTGTAGAAACAGCTATCTGCAGCTACACAGGTTTACGCATACCTGTCTCGGCAGCGCTGCGGATTTTTACTGCCCTGTCCGCCGGCTTAATTTTAAATGCTATTTATAACTTACTTTAGAGGGACGAGCAAATGGAAATAATGATGCTTCTTTTTGAAACAACAATTAATACCCTGCTCAGCCTTGCCCGCCTGGCATTATTGCTGATACCGGTTTTAATTTTGATCGAAATTGCCCGTTACTACCAGATGATCGAAAAATTGACCGGCAGGGTAAAAGGGATTTTACGTTTCCTGACCCTACCGCAGGAAGCTGCTTTTCCCCTTTTAGGGGGCCTGTTTTTTGGAATCGTGCTCGGATCAGCCCTAATCATCGATTATGCTCGTGAAGGTTACCTGAAAAAGCGCGACCTCCTTTTAATCGGTATATTCCTCAGCATTTCTCACTCAGTAGTGGAAGACACCTTCATTTTTGCCGTTTTTGGCGCTAACCCGGTTGTGATGATCGGGGTGAGGACTATCCTGGCCATCATTATAACCAGGATAGCCGCTTCTTTAATAGATTACTATACAGCAAAAGAAGCCTAAAGATTGTAAGCCTGAAATTCTTCAAAAACAAGAGCTGCTTCACTTGCCCAGGACAAAAGCAGTTCATCGCCCATAAAGGGCGCTATTAATTGCACGCCGAGCGGCAGGCCGTTTTTCGACCGCCCGGCAGGAAACGAAACCGAGGGAAGACCTGAGTTTGTCCAGGGCATATTCATCGCCGGATCCCCTGTAGATTCTATCCCTTCAGGGGCAGGTCCTTTTGCGGCAGGAGTAACCCAGAGGCTAATTTCTGCTTCACGCATGATCGTTTCCAACCTTTCTCGCAGCTCTTTTTGCTGCTTACGAGCTTCTTCCAGCTCAGCTTTTGAAACTGCTTTACCTTCTTCGATAATTTCCCGGGTCCGCGGTTTATAAAGATCGCCGTAGTCGGCATAGCGTTCCTCATGTTCCAGGGCCATTTCGGCAGCAATCAGTTTGCGGTGCCAGTCTGCAATTGTTTCTATATCATCAAGGGCTGCGACCTCCTTAATGCTATAGCCTGCGTCGCTTAACCGATCAAGCTGTCCTGAAAAAGCCGCGAATCCTTCTTCTGATGCCTGTTCCAGGTATTTGCCCCTGGGTACCCCTAAAACAGGCTTATATGTAACCTTAATCTCTTTCCAGTCATGGCAAAGAATTCCGGCTGCCAGGATCATGCCCTCCAGATCCTGGGTAAAGCAACCAACATGGTCGGCAGAGCGGGAAAAATAAAGGAGACCCTCTGTATTAATACGATTGTAGCTCGGTTTAAAACCTACAACACCGCAAAAAGCAGCCGGCCGGTTAACTGAACCGATTGTCTGGGTGCCAAAAGTCAGGGGACTAAAACCCGCAGCGACAGCGGCAGCTGAACCACTGCTGGAACCGCCCGGTGTATGAGCCAGGTTATGGGGGTTACGCGTAGGCCCGGGCTCAAAATAAGCAAACTCGGTAGTAACCGTTTTCCCAAGAACCAGAGCTCCTGCCTGGCGCAGCAACCTAACGCAATCTGCTTCAGACCCGGCCAGGACTTTGGGATCGAGATTAGAATTGGCCCTGGTGGGAAAACCGTCAACACGGTATACATCCTTAACACCAATTAAAACTCCGTACAACGGCGGCCTATCCTCCGGTTCAGGGTAGCTCTGCTGCAGCGAGTCAGCTTCTTTCATCAAACGCTCACGGCGTCCCTGTTCGGGTAAAAATGATTCTACCTTTATATCGTCACGTTCAAGACGATCACAAACCTCATTAATGTACTGTTTTAAATCAAGTGTTCCATTGACCAGATCTTCGGATATTTTGGCCAGGGGGGCCGGGTACAGGTGCAATTCAAACTCCTCCTCTCAACTTTCAGCGAATATCTAAATTATAACTGATGAGGGTAAAATACGATAGCTAAATCACATATCCGGGGTGCATTAAAGACAAAACACTGCTGCAAATCTTTCTTTTAAAATTTATCTTTTTGCAGGCCCTCCAAATACTTGTTCAATGCAGGAGCAAGGTCCTCGCGCCGCAGCGCATACTCTATTGTTGCTTCCAGGAAACCAATACGATCACCGACATCATAGCGGCGGCCTTTAAAAGTATAAGCCCAGACCGGCTGCTGGCCGGCCAGTGTATTCAGAGCATCGGTAAGCTGAATTTCACCCCCGGAACCGGGAGCCGTCGACTCGATAATAGGGAATATCTCCGGATCAATAATATACCGCCCCAAAACCGCCAGGTCAGATTTAGCTTCTTCCCTGGAAGGTTTTTCGGTAAGTTTCCTGACCCTGACGACTGATCCACTTTCCCCGTCATGTTCAACTGCCCCGTATTTGTGAATATTTTCGTAGCCAACCTGCTGGACACCTAATACACTATGCCCTTTTTGGGCATACACTTCAGCCATCTGCCCAATTACAGAAACATCAGCGTGGACAACATCATCACCAAGCAGGACGGCAAAAGGTTCGTTGCCTACGTACTGACGGGCACAAAGTACGGCATGGCCCAAACCGAGGGCTTCCTTTTGGCGGATGTAAAAAACATTAGCCAGTTCACTAATCTGCTTTATTTTATTCAACTCTTCATGTTTGCCTTTTTGCTCAAGCACTAATTCAAGTTCAATGCTTCTATCAAAGTGATCTTCAATCGCTCTTTTATTGCGACCGGTAATGATCAGAATATCTTCAATACCGGCTTCAACCGCTTCCTCAATCACATACTGGATAGTCGGCTTATCCACGATCGGCAGCATCTCTTTAGGTTGTGCCTTTGTCGCCGGCAAAAACCGGGTTCCTAACCCAGCTGCCGGGATTACAGCTTTTTTAATCTTCATCTTAAATGATCACCGTCCCTGCGTATTATGACGAGCAGCAGTTTATCCTACCGGCCTGTTAATTATTTCCTGTTCTTTTTCACCAAAATAGTGCCCTGATTGTCTTGAACCCTTATTGACAAAGATTTCTACAAAACTCATTGGTTTCCTTCCTGCTTTTAGAATTAACCGGCCTCCCTGGTAACAGTTGAAGGGTTCCGGGGGGTCACAAACGAATTTAGTAATTAAGGTCAGTAACCAGAAGGCAGCACGCCGGCGCGCTACAATAACAGGGATTCGCATATAAATACAACATGTAAATGGAGGGTTTGATTTATGAAAACTATGCAGGCGGCACAATTAACTGAAATCGGTAAACCTTTAGAGGTTGTCGAAGTTCCGGTCCCGGAGCCGGGAGCAGAGGATATTTTGGTACGAGTAAGGGCGGCAGGTATATGCAGTTCAGATCTACACTACCAGGAAGGACGCAGTGAGGTAACGAAACTACCTATTATCCAGGGCCACGAAATATCCGGCGAGGTAGCCGGATGCGGCAAAAATGTAGAGGGCCTTAAAGGGGGTGATAGGGTCAGTCTCTTCTATCTTGCAACCTGCGGCAAATGTATGATGTGTGCTACCGGAAATGACAACTACTGCGATAAAGCAAAGATGCTGGGTAAAAACATTGACGGCGGATTTGCAGAATTTGTTATAGTTCCGGCCCGTAATGCTTTTCCTTTCCCGGAAACAATACCTTTTCCCCAGGCGGCACTAATAACCGATGCTGTCGCCACCCCGTTTCACGCCCTTAAACGGGCCGCTGTTCAAACCGGGGAAAGTGTGCTGATCATTGGCATCGGGGGCCTGGGCATACATGCCGTGCAGATTGCTAAAATTATGGGAGCCGGACAGGTAATTGCCATGGACCTGGAAGACGACAAACTTGACCTGGCTTTAAAAGTAGGAGCTACCGCGGCAATTAATCCGAAGAGAGATAATGTGGAAGATAAGATTGCAGCTATAACCGGCGGGATTGGAGTTAATGTGGCTGTAGAACTGATTGGCCTGCCCATCACCATCAGGCAGGCTATCGACTGCACTGGCCTGGGCGGACGGACAGTGGTAGTCGGCATCTGCCCCGATGAAGTAATACTTAACCCTTATCACGACCTGTTGCTAAGAGAGCGGACCATCATGGGCAGCGCAGATCAATGCCGGGCTGATTTTCCTGTAATTATTGAAATGGCTGTCCAAAAGAGACTTGATTTATCTCATTCAGTCAGCCATGAACTACCTCTTAAAGATATAAACAAGGGGCTCGAAATGCTCAAGAAGAAAGATCAAAACCTGGTCAGAATTGTGGTTACCTTTCCCTAAACAGAACCGGTTTTCCATCTCAGGGTATAGCCATCGTCCAGGTTTACCAAATCCGGAAACTGATCCCTGATTTGGGCATCTAATTCAGGCGGTATAATCGGCTCAGAGGATTCTGCAAGCAACTGGGCGGCATAATCTTCCGCTCTTTTCCAGCTGTCTTTACTACCGGCATCAATCCACTGCTGATAGGGTTTGCGATCACTGGTCCGGGGAGAATACAGTTCAGTACGCATATATCTGACCGTATGCTCCTCACTGAGGTAGTTTCCCCCAGGCCCGACTTTAGCAATTGCATCATAAGCTAAAGTGTCTTCGTTGATCTCTATGCCGCGCAGGGTCCGCAGGCAGTTGCCGATAATATCATTATCAATTATATACTGGGCATATGAAGCCGTCATCGCCCCGTCAAGCATGCCAAAAGCTTCATGAATAAAGTTGCCGCCGGCAAGCGCCGCCAGCATGGCCGTTGAAGCGCTTTCATGGGCTGCCTGGGCATCGGGCAGCTTGGAATCAGTAGTGCCTACTGTCAGGTAACATGGCAGGCGGTAATGATGGGCCATCTGGGTAATTGCTGCATTCATCAGGCCCGATTCGATACTGCCCATTAAGAATGACATGGTTCGCATATCCATGGTTACGGGCACTGCACTGTAAAGTACAGGAGTGCCGGGATTTACTAACTGGGTAAAGATAACCCCCATCAAAGCTTCCGCATTTTGCTGAACCAGGGTACCGGCTAAAGTTACAGGGGCCGTTGCTCCTGCGGCAGGCGCCGTTGATGTCGCCAGGGGCAAACCGTAACGGGCCACCTCCATAATATATTCGGCATGATCAGAACTTATTTTCAATGGACTGGTTATCGATGAAATAAAGCCAAGAAACGGCCTGCGCTGCAGCTTCTCCAGCCCTCCGGCAATAATTGCGGCGATCTTGATGATATCTTCTAAACCCTGCTGATTGAATATACCGCCCATCACCGGCTTGCCGGTGTTAAGCATGGCCTGATACTTGGTGTTAACATCGACGGTGTCGATATTAATATCATGGGGGTAAGCAGGAATTATAAAGAAATCCAGGTTTTCAAGCCTGTCGGCAATACGAGCTAAATTGGCAACATCCTGTAAGGTTGACGGCCGCTTTTCGCGATCCAGATCGAGGACATACAAAGCAAGCCCCCCGGTACCAAAATGAACCTGTTTGCCACCAACGGTAATGCTTTTTCCTTCCTGCCTGCCGTAAAATACAAATTCCTCAGGCGCCTGCTTAATTAAGCGGGAAATCATCTCCCTGGGCACATATACACGGTTAGTATCGTAATCGACTCTGGCCCCTTTTTGCTCAAACAATTCCAGGGCCGGCAGATGATTAATTTCAAAACCGACATTTTCAAGAACTTTAACCGTCGTCTCATGAATCTGCCTGATCTCTTTATCAGTTAATACCTGGTAGCCCCCACCTTCATAAATAGGATGTTTCATATAACTATACCTCCAGTCCCTGGTGGCTTTAACCAGTTAAACTTCTCCATGTTTATTCCTGGTTGAATGTATTCCACTTATTTACGATGGCAGCGATTACATCTGCCCTGGTGACAATTCCCTGTATTTTACCATTTTTATCCGCTACAGGTATCCGGTTAATATTGTTCTCTTTCATCAAACTGACAATACTATAAACCGGTGTATCAACAGATGCAGATATAACATCCACAGTCATCAAAGTATCAACGGCAGTATTTGCTACCAGTTCGATCACTTCTATCCCGCGGTGAGTGATGTCGACATGTAAAACTTCCTTGCTTTTGGTAAAAACACGGTGTGGGTCGCGCAGAGGTTGTCCGATTATCTGTTGTGTATAACGGAGAATATCTGTTTCAGATAAAATACCGATTACTACATCCTCATCATCAACGACCGGCACACCGCTAAAGGAGTTTTCATCTAATATTTCAGCTGCCTTCTTCAGCGGTGTATCGGCCTTAATAGTGATAACAGGTGAACTCATGATATCTTTCGCTAATAAAGCCATATTAATCCCTCCAAACTGGATTGTCAATAATTATTTTAAAAATTATGGGGCAAGCAAAACCACTCCTGCTTGCCCCCTTTTAATCGGCTGTTTTTCCCTTGATTACAATTCGGTTTCTTTTTCTAGGCGGGGCGCTTTTTACGCCCTACTTTCCTACTCTATAAAACCCTGTTCGGTAAGCCATTGTTCCGCTACTTCAACAGGCAGGTATTCATCGATATCGACCTGCATGTTCAGTGATGACATGGTTTCAGCATCTAAAGCAGCGGCAATGGGGTTAAGAATATCAGCAATTTGCGGAGCTGCTTCCAGTATTTCCTGGCGCACTACCGGGGAACAGTTGTAAACCGGATGGAAGTTAAGGTCGTCCTCCAGGTTTACAAGTTCAAAAGCGGCAATACGACCGTCGGTAGCAAAGCCCATCGCTGTTGCGACATCACCGTCTCTTAATGCTCCGTAGGTAATTCCTAAATCCATGGTGATAACGTCTGCAAACTCAAAGGCGTAGAGTTCCTGTAAACCGGGATATCCGTCATCGCGAATAGTGTATTCGTGGTCGGTAGCAAAGGTCCATTCACCAGGCTCGGGAGCTTCAACACCTTCATTGATAGCTTCTGCAAGGTCACTGAGTGTTGCGATTCCGAGCTCATTGGCATCAGCCTGGCGCATCATGATGGTATAGGTGTTGTTAAACGGCGTATAATCAAGCCAGACCAGCCCATTGCGTTCGAGATCTTCTGCCGCAACCAAATCATAGCATTCCTGCGGGTCTGTGATTGCCTCATCATAACCGAGGTGGGTGATCAACGCTGTTCCGGTATATTCCCAAAACAGGTCGACATCTCCTCTTTCCTGGGCTTCCCGTACAACGACAGTTCCACCGAGGCCTGTTTCATCAACTGTCGGAATACCATGATGTTCTAAAGCCAGGATAGCTATCTGGCCTAAGATCAACTGCTCGGTAAATTCCTTGGAGCCGACCACAACTTCAACGTCAACCGGATCCTCATCAACCGGCTCTTCAACAACTTCATCCGGCTCACAACCCATCGCGAACAGCGAACCGGCGACAAGCATTACCATCAAAAACATAACTAACATGCGCTTCATAGTCATAAACTATATGTACCCCCTTTTATGGTCAAACTGTGGAAAAAACAGCCAAACTTTATGTCCACTTTACCACACGTAACTCAATCTGTCCGATCACGTAATCAAGGATGATAGCGGTTAGAGCGGCAAGACCGGCCCCGGTAACGATAACCATATCACGGCGCACGGAAAGGCCGGTTACAATTAAGTCGCCAAAACCTCCGCCCCCGATAAAAGTAGCCAGGGTAGCCGCACCGACATTGATTACAATCGCAGTCCGGATACCGGCAATGATGATGGGAAAAGCCAGAGGCAGCTCAATGCGGGTCAGAATGCGAAACTGATTCAAGCCCATTCCCTTGGCTGACTCGACAATACTGCTGTCAACACTGGTAATACCGGCAAACGTATTTCTTAAAATAGGCAGAATTGAATATAAAAACAGGGCAAAAACTGCCACCCTGAAACCAAGGCCCAGCCAGGTGAAAAAGAGGGCAAGAATGGCCAGGCTTGGTATGGTCTGGCCAACATTGACCACATTTTCCACTCCGCGTCCTACGTAGTATAGTGAAGGCCGGGAGAGCATGATTCCGACCAGCACGCCAACAATAATCGCGCCAATCATCGAAACGAGCATCAACATCAGGTGCTGCTGCAGGGCAGTAAGCACATTATCATAGGTAAGCATCCTGGCCACTAAACCGTCAGTCGGGTTATTAACCGTGTAGATGACAATGACCACGCCAACGATAATTAAAAACAGTGGTACTATTATTAACTTATATAGGTTTTGGAGCATGTTAATTATCCTCCTTGACCACATTGAGCAAATCACCCAGGGTAATCGTCCCGGCATACTGGTCGTCCTCGTTGACGACAGCAACATACCCTTCACCCATTTCAAGCATTACCGACAAAGCATCGTTTAGCGTGGCGTCATCGGTCACTGAGTCGGATACCTCCTGGCAGTAGTCGGCTGCTACTTCACCGGTCTTTCTCTTCAGGTCGCTAACCCCTATAATTCCTTTCAGTTTGTTGTCGCGATCAACAACGATAACCGACCTGATGTCGCTATCTTCGATGCGCTTTTTAACTTCGTCAAGCGGCATATCCTCCGGAGCGGGTTTAACCCGGTTGACATCATCCAATATCTCGCGAATACGAATCAGGTGCAGGCGCTTGATCGAACGGTTCCTGCCAACCAGGTCGGCCACAAAATCATCGGCAGGGGCACTTAAAAGATCGGAAGGTGTAGCATGCTGGATTAGTTCGCCCTCCCTCATCACCGCTATGGTATCGCCCATCTTGATCGCTTCGTCGATATCGTGGGTAACAAAAACAATGGTTTTTTCTATCCGCTCCTGGATCCTTAAAAACTCATTTTGCAGCCTGGCCCGCGTGATCGGGTCAACTGCGCCAAATGGTTCGTCCATTAACATGATCGGAGGATCTGAGACCATGGCCCGAGCCACTCCAACCCGCTGCCGCTGGCCACCGCTTAAAGCAGATGGATAGCGCTTACGGTATATTTTAGGATCAAGGCCGACTAAGGTCATCATTTCATCAACCTTTTTATCTGTTTGTTCCTTAGGCCATTTTTTTTCATTAGGTACGGTGGCTACGTTTTCTTCAATAGTCATGTGTGGGAAAAGGCCAATCTCCTGGATAACATAGCCGATATCAAGACGCAGCTTGATCGGGTTCATCTTAAGCGCATCTTCACCATCAATCAAGATTTTGCCTCCAGTTGGCTCATGGATCCGGTTGATCATCTTCATCGTAGTCGTCTTTCCGCAGCCTGAAGGCCCGACTAATACACAAACTTCCCCCTTGTTTACTTCCATATTCAGATCTTTTACAGCCGGAACTTTCATCCCGGGAAATTTCTTGGTTACGCTTTCCAGTTTGATCATTTTATATTACCTCCCTGACTTGCCAACTGCGGCAAAACGTCGTTCACCCCAGGACAGTATAAAGTCAAATGCAAGGGCTATAACCGATACCCCGAGAGCGCCAACGATGATCATCGGTTCACTGGAACGCGATATGCCCTGGAAGATTAACTCCCCCAGGCCGCCGGCGCCAACGTAGGCGGCAATCGCGGCGATACCGACAATCATTACAGTCGCCGTGCGGATACCAGCCATAATTACAGGCCTGGCCAGCGGAATCTTGATCTTGGTTAAAACCCGCCACTCGGTCATTCCCATGGCCACAGCCGATTCAACTACCGCCGGGCTGATCTCCCTAATCCCGGTATAGGTGTTGCGCACAATCGGCAGTAAGCTGTACAAAATTAGGGCCATCACTCCGGTAGTAAAACCAATTCCAAATAACGGCACCATAAAACCCAACATGGCCATACTCGGTATGGTCATCAAAACCTGGCAAACAGCCAGAACAGCAGGTGACACGCTGG
>SLHT01000274.1 GCA_007136055.1 Syntrophomonadaceae bacterium | reverse complement strand
CCCGAAGGGTTAAGTTTGCCGGCCCTGGTGACGACCAGCCCGACAAGCGCCGAGTTAATCAAATACACGGCCAACGCTTTCCTGGCCACAAAAATATCTTTTATCAACGAATTCGCCACTATTGCCGAAAAGGTCGGAGCCGATATTAACGAAGTAGCCAAGGGTATCGGTCTTGACAAACGGATTGGTCCCGGTTTTCTTAAAGCCGGTGTCGGCTGGGGCGGCAGCTGCTTCCCGAAAGATGTGCGCTCAATTCTTTTTACCAGCAGCCAGTATAACTGTGAACTGCAGCTGGTGCAGGCAGCCCTTGAAGTTAACAGACGCCAGCGCAAGAAGGTGATTGAAAAACTGCAGCAGACTTTAAAGGTAATCCGGGGCAGCACTGTAGGCTTGCTGGGCCTGGCTTTTAAGCCGAATACAGATGATATCAGGGAGTCGCCGGCTATAGATGTTATTCAGGAACTGCTTGACATGGGCGCGCGGGTCAAGGTTTACGACCCTATCGCCTGTGAAAAATACAAGCAGGCCTACCCGGAACAGAATATTGTTTACTGTAATTCTGCAGCGGAGGCGGCCCGTGAAAGCGACGCCGTTGTGTTGCTTACCGACTGGGACGAATTCTGGCACCTGCCCTGGGCCGAAATTGGCGAAAGCATGGGACAGAAAATAATTATCGACGGCCGTAATATGCTCAACAGCGAAGAGCTGCGCATCCTGGGCTTCACCTACACCGGCATCGGTCGTTAAATAATTTCGGGACATATTCATTAATTGTAATTTCTGACAGATCAACACTAAGCCGGATTGAAACTAAACCTGCATTACAAACACAAACACATTACCGCCGGATTTGCTGCAGTGTAGAAGTTCTAGGTTCAGAAGTTTATCTGTGGTGATATGAAAACTGTTTAACCCTTTTCCTCTAACCTGCCCAACTAATTGCCTGTGGCTGCTACTTTTAAGGCTGGGCAGTTAGATTTCCTTCATCTATCGCAGCAATGGGGCGGATGGTTGTTTAAGGAGGCTGGCGGTCAATTAAGATCACCTTTATTATTACCCGTGCCGATGACCTGGGCGGGGCACAGGTTCATGTCAGGGACCTGGCGGCGGCGCTTCAGGAACGGGGAGAAGATGTAAATGTGCTGGCCGGCGGGGGCGGGGTGCTTTTTGATGCTCTGAAGGAAAAGGGCGTACCCTGCCGGAAATTGGAAAAGCTTGTTCATTCAATCCGTCCTCTTCAGGACATGGCAGCGTTTAGGGAGATCAGGGCTGTTTTAAGTAAAACCCGGCCTGACCTGGTAACCACGCATTCTAACAAGGCCGGGCTGCTGGGCCGGTTGGCTGCCAGGTCGCTTCACATTCCTGCCGTTCATACCTCGCACGGCTTCCTGTTCAGCGCTAACCCGAAGAGCCCGGGAGGGCATTTTTACCGCCTGATGGAGAAAATAGCAGCCCGGGTGTCTGAAAGGATTATTGCCGTGGCGGAAAGCGAATTCAAGACGGCTGAAAACCTAAGGGTTATTACGCCTTCAAAAATGACAGTCGTCCACAACGGTTTGCCTGAACTTAACCCTCCCCTTACAGCTGAACCTGCCACTGATCCACCGCGCCTGGTAATGGTCGCCCGCTTTGCCGAGCCTAAAGACCACCTGACCTTGCTGCAGACACTCGGCGCTTTTAAGGAAAAGTCGTGGACCCTTAGCCTGGTCGGTGACGGTGAGGGCCGCAGCAGGGCTGAAAAAATAACAGCAGAAGAGGGCATCAGCAAGCAGGTAGAGTTTTTAGGCGGGCGTGAAGATGTGCCGGCTATTCTGAACGAGAGCCAGGTCTTCGTTTTAAGTTCCAGGCGGGAAGGGTTCCCGCTCAGTGTGCTTGAGGCGATGCGAGCGGGACTGCCTGTAGTAGCCTCCCACGTCGGTGGAATAAGCGAGGCGGTGGAAGAGGGTATAAGCGGTTTTCTTTTCCCCCCCGGAGATGTGGAAGCTTTGCAGTGCTGTCTGGGTAAATTGCTTGACGATCCCTCCTTGAGACAGTCAATGGGTGAAGCGGGGCGCAAGCGCTTTCTGAAATACTTCACCCTGGATAGAATGGTTGAAGAGACCATTGCGGTTTACCGCAGCGTGACCGGCCGGATCAGGCCGGAATGAGTGGCCGAGTGTCACCGGATTGGGTGGCCGGATTTGACCGGAAACTTTAGCCGGGTGGGATTGGATATAGCAGTGGGTTTATTTGAAGGAAAATAGCAGAACAGGTGGAATAGATTGTTAGAGGAATATAAGGTGGTAATAAAGTAACGGGAGGCAGGATTATGAAGGTAGTTATCCTCGCCGGGGGAATGGGCACGCGGCTGGCCGAAGAAACTATTACCCGCCCCAAGCCGCTGGTTGAAATTGGCGGGCGGCCAATTATATGGCATATTATGAAGCATTATGCCCATTACGGCTTCAAAGAGTTTGTTGTTGCCCTCGGTTACAAGGGTGAGATGATTAAAAGGTATTTTCAGGATTATTTCAGCATGAACGGCAGCGTTACGATTTCTTTGGCCGATGGCAAAACCAGGGTTCACGATACGGTCAAGGAAGACTGGAATGTGCACCTGGTGGAAACGGGTCTCTATACCACTACAGGAGGCCGGATAAAAAAGCTGGCCCCCTGGGTGGATGAAGAGGCCTTTATGCTTACTTACGGCGACGGTGTTTGTAATGTTGACATCGCTAAACTGGTTCAGTTCCATCGCCAAAACGGTAAATTAGTTACGGTTACGGCGGTGCGCCCGCCGGCCCGTTTCGGCAGCCTTAACTTTACAGACGGGGGCCTGATTACCGAATTCGTGGAGAAACCTTTGAGCGGTGAAGGCTGGATTAACGGCGGTTTCTTTGTTGTGCAGAGAGCAGCCCTTGATTACATTAAAGATGACGTGCCCTGGGAGAGCGAACCGCTGCGCAATATTGCTGCTGATGGAGAACTTGTTGCTTACCGCCACGATGCTTTCTGGCAGTGTATGGATACTTATCGTGAGCTGAAAATTTTAGAGAACTACTGGGAAAGCGGCGAGGCGCCTTGGAAGATCTGGTAAATGGTTATCCCTCTCACCCCGGCCCTCTTCCGCCCTTCCACCAGGGTAGAGCTAATGAAGAAAGCGGATTCTATGATTACCCGATATTGAGATGCTGTGATTAATTAGAGTGTCAGCGGTTAAGTTAGATTTTGTGAAGGGGTGACGGGTTGACTGTAAACAATTCTTTCTGGCTCGACCGCCCGGTGCTGGTTACCGGGGCCAGCGGGTTTTTAGGCGGCTGGCTGGTGCGGCGTCTGCTTGCGGCCGGGGCGGATTTGGTCTGCCCGGTGCGTGACTGGGTGCCCGGGTCGCAGTTAATCCGCTCCGGTCTGACCGAGAAGGTGAACCTGGTGCGCGGCGATATTACCGACCAGGCTCTGTTGGAAAGAACTCTCGGTGAGTACGAGGTGAAAACGGTTTTTCACCTGGCGGCGCAGACTATTGTAACGATCGCCAACCGCAACCCGGTTTCGACTTTTGAAAGCAATATCAGGGGGACCTGGACGCTGCTGGAGGCCTGTCGCAGGTCACCTTCCGTCGAGCAGGTGATTGTTGCTTCGTCCGATAAAGCATACGGAGAACAGGAAACCCTGCCTTACCACGAGGGCCTGCCATTGCAGGGCGCCTATCCATACGATGTTAGCAAAGCATGCTCTGACCTGATCGCGCAGAGCTATTACGCTACTTATGGGGTGCCGGTTGTGATTACCCGCTGCGGAAACTTTTACGGTGGGGGTGACTTGAACTGGAACCGTATTGTGCCGGGAACGATACGCGCTGTTTTGCGCGGGCAGCGGCCGCTGATCCGCTCCGACGGACAGTATATCCGCGATTATTTTTATATCGAGGACGGCGCTGCAGCTTACATGCTGCTGGCGGAAAAGCTGACGGAAATACCGGACCTGGCCGGCGAAGCTTTCAACTTTTCAAATGAAATCCAGCTTACTGTTTTGGATCTGGTCGAAGCGATCCTGAAGGTGATCGGTTCGGAGCTTGACCCGGATGTGCGCGGTGAAGCGAAACACGAAATAAGACGCCAGTATTTAAGCGCAGAAAAAGCCCGGCTGCGGCTGGGCTGGTCGCCCCTCTTCAGTTTAGAAGAAGCCCTGGAGCGGACAGTTCAGTGGTATCGAGAATACTTGGGATATCCTGAAGATGATCATTAACGTTTTGATTGCTACAATAGATGCAGGTGTCGGGAAAGTCGAAGAAATTTTGCTTGAGCCGCGAACCGGAGTAAGATATATTGTTTCACACCAGGTCACAGATCAACAGTTTAGAAACGTGCCTGGGGCTCTGAAGCGCAGTGATGTCGTGGTCGGGCAGATTGAAGGGAGAGGCCTTTCCGGCAACCGCAATAACGCTCTTAAATTAGCAGATGGCGATATTGCCCTGCTGGCCGATGACGATGTCCGCTACCGTCCCGAGCATTTTATGACCCTGCTGGAAGCTTTTGATGCTGACGGGTCCATGGATGTAGCCTGCTTTAAGATTGCTACACCCGATGGTGATTTTGAATATAAGGATTATGCCGCAAAGAGCTACCTGTTAAACGATGAAAGCCATCACTATATTTCGTCGCTGGAGATAGCCTTTCGCCTGGACGCGATTAAAAGCAGGGGCATTGTTTTCGACCCGCGCTTTGGCGCTGGCAGCAAACCGGTCTGTTACGGTGAGGAGGCTGTCTTTATTCATGACTGCATCCGGGCCGGGTTGAAGGTAAAATATATCCCCGCCTATGTGGCGGAACATTCAGCAAAGAGTACGATCAAGAATATTTCGGAGTATGCGACAGAAAAAAATATTTTTAAAGGGGCTTACGATGCCCGCCGTTTTGGCTGGCTGGCTTTCCCTGCGGCTTTATTTGGAGTTCTGCGCCTGTGGCCGGCGCTAAGAGAAGAGGGCAAAAACCCGCTGCAGTACCTGAAAGAGCGCCTGCGTGGAGCCTGGTATATCTACCGTTACCTGTCAGGGGTGTCAGGGGGACGGGGGTGTTGACAACATTATCAGTGCTGTTTTGTACCTGTCATTTGTAATTTAAGCTTATAAGCTGCAAAATACTACTATTCTCGCTATGAAAAAGATATTAACAGCCCCGTCCCCTTGAGGTGTGTCCTTGACATGGCCTGACAAGATAGGCTGAAAGGTGGTTGGAAATTCTGTATCCTCTGGTTAGCGTGCTGCTGCCGGTTTATAACGGTGAGGCTACTGTACGGGAGGCGATTGAAAGCGTCCTTTCCCAGGAATATCCGAATTTCGAATTCATTATTGTTGATAATGACTCTACCGACGGCACAGCGGGGATAGTTGGCGAATACACCAGCGATGGGCGGATAAGAATGATCCGTAACGAAAAAACCCTGCCCCGGCTTAATAATTTTGTTAAAGCATTTTCGGCGGCGGCGGCTAAAAGCTGCTGGCTTAAATTTATCGGCGATGATGATCGCCTGCTGCCTTCATGCCTGGCAGAGATGGTCAGGGCGAGTAAAAACTCTGACCGGACCGGACTGGTTTCGTCGCACTATTTTGATGGAGAGCGCCTGGTAAGGGGAGTTTTACCGGAGGGCACAGAAATAGTCAGCGGTCCTCAGTTTTTACGCCGCCTGCTGTTGGAGCCTGAAGCACGGGCCACTGTTTTTTCACCGGCTTCGCTAATGGTTTCTCACCGGGCCTACCGTGAGTTGGGCGGGTTTCGCACCGACCTTCTTCATGCCGATAGCGAGCTTTTTTACCGTATTTTAAACCGTTTTGATCTTGCTTTTGTCCACAGGCCCCTGACGGTAACAGGTTACCACCGCGGTTCGGGCCAGGCGGGCAGCACCGCACGCGGGTATACTTTTGCCGAAGCTTACCTGATCCGCTATCAAAATTTAAGGTTATATGATAATGTTACGCTGAGCGTTTTTGAGAAAGAAAGGGTTAAAAATAACCTGGTCAAGGATTCAGCCGGGTTTATGCTGGCGCGAATAACTGCGGGTGACTTTAGGGCTGCTTTTGGCCACCTGGCGACCATACCACTGACTGCAATATACCATCTGCCGCTTAGCATTTTCTATTTTGCGGGCCTGGCGTTAAAGAAACTTATGCGGCGTGAACCGTTCCGCCTGCTGGCCGGAAAAAGACGGCCGCAGTAATTGGAGGGAACAGCTATTCTAAGCGATAAAAGAATTCTCTTTGCCGGAGGCAGCGCCTGGGCAGATCCGACCGAACAGCATTTTTTGCTCGATATGCTCTCTGCTTCAAATGTAGTAATCTGGGCCAATCCATTCGGGCCGATCGCCGGCTCCCTGCTGCCGAGGATTACCAATTTAAAAGACGGCTTTACCATCTATAATCCGGGAGTAAATTATTTGCCTTTTTCCTGGTTAAGCGATCTGAATGAAAGGCGCCGTTTGCTGCAGGTGAACATGTACCTGCTGGAAAAGGACTTCGAACCCGACCTGGTCTGGATCGATGATCCCCTGGCAGCTCGGTTTACTCGTTATTACGGCAAAAAAGGGGCGCTTACGCTGTACTACGCCCATCAAGACCTGGATAAAACTGCTTCACGGGAAGAAAGGAAACAGCTGGCGGCAGCTGTAGACCTGATTTTGACCCCGTCGCCTGCGCTGTATAAAAAATACAGGGAGCATACGGATCGGGCTTTTCTTTTAAGCGGTGACGATTTGATGATTTCCTCAGATTCTGGGACAGAGGCAGAATTAGAAGGCGAAGAATTGTCAGCTGAACTATTAGAAAAGGCTTTCCTGGATGCCCTGCAGAAATGTTTCGAAGAGGTCAGCAGTATCTTAAAAAACGAGCTGTCTAAAAAAAATAAGTAGCTGCTATGGCCAGGTCAAGAAAAGATTATTAATATCGCACCTGTGATTGATGCCTTATTTTGCCCCTGTCATTTATTTGCTTAAATAAAAACATAGCATGCTGACGGAATGCCGGTTGCGGCCGGGGCAGTTTTAAGAGACCTTATATTTACGGTATGTTCTGCTCGCTTGACAACCATATTTAATAAATAATGCCTGGATCCAGGTAATAGAATATAAAAACTTGCGCCGACAGTTATTTGTTTTCAAGGGGGTGCTGCTGTCTTTGTCTGTAAATGATGAACAATCCACATTAAACAATGGTGAAGATAAAACAGGCGCTTCCGGAGCAGGTGAAAACGAAGCTGCGAATTATGGAACCGCCGGTTCTGATGCTAAGCAAGAAAAGGCAGGGTCCTTATTTAACTTTCGCAAACTTTTCTCAGATCTTGCTGTCTACAGTTCGGGTAGCCTCTTGATTAAGGGGATGTCCATTATTTCCGCCCCGATATTTACCCGCATTTTTGATCCCGCCCAGTATGGAGCCTGGAGCTTTATTAACGTTATGGTCGCATTTTTGACCGGTATCCTGATTCTTGGCGGCGACAATGCTTATACCCGCTTTTTTTTCCAGTGCAAGACTGAAGATGAAAAACAAACTCTTACAGCGACATGGTTTTCTTTTCTCGCCCTGTGGAGTATTGTTGTTTTGCTGGTTTTCCTGCCTTTCAGTGCTACTTTAGCAGAGTGGATGCTCGGTGATGACAGGTACAGGGTAGCCATGCTGATCGGCCTGCTTTCCAGCGCTCCGACGATGATGAATTTGATTCTTTCCCAGGCCCTGCGCAACCGGTTTCGGGCGAAGGCTTTTACTTTTTTAAATGTTCTTAACGCGGTTTTAATTCTTACCCTGTCGGTAACCTTTGTCCTTGCCTTCGATCTCGGGGTGGCCGGGGCCCTGCTCGGCGCTGCTGTTGCTGCTGTGCTGATGATTCCCGTGCGCCTCTGGTATATTCGCGACCTGCTCAGCTGGAGTTTCTCGCTTGTTTTCCTGAAGGAATTGCTTGCTTTCGGATTGCCCCTGGTGCCGATGAATGTTGCTTTCTGGCTTTTAAGCAATGCCGACCGCCTGATGCTGGTTCGGCTTGCTTCACTTGATGAGGTCGGCCTGTACTCTATTGCCGCGGCGATGACGGCGGTGTTGATGCTGCTGCAGACGGCGGTGGGGCAATCGTGGCTGCCGCACGCGGTTAAAGTTTACGAAGAGGACTGCAGGTATGCGGAGCAGGTATTTAAGCGGACCATGGTTTATCTTTTAACTGTTTCCGGGTTTGTGGTGACCGGCTTTGTTGTCCTGGCCCAGGAGGTGCTCTTTGTGCTGGTTCCACCTGCCTATTATGGCGCTTTTGTAGCCATTCCTTTTTTAGCGGCCGGGTTTTTGTTCTTTACAACGGCGCAGGTTTCGGCCGTCGGGATCATGGTTAAAAACAAGACAGTTTATATTATGCTGGCCTGCTGGTTAGTGGCGGCGGTTAATATTGGTTTTAATGCGCTCTTAATTCCGCGTTTTGGCATTGCCGGGGCGGGGGCGGCTACCGGGATGGCTTACATCCTGTTTGCTTTAAGCTACGGGCTGATTTCGCGCCGTCTCTGGCCGGTCGACTATCCGTGGCTGGTGCTGGCGGAGTTGCTGGCAGTACCCCTGGCCGCAATCGGGGTGGTGGCGCTGATTGCCTATACCGGCCCGGGGCTGTGGGTTAATTTTGTCCTGAAGCTGGCCGTCCTGGCAGTATGTGGATCAGCGCTGCTGCTGATCGTGTTGCAGGAAGAAAAATATAGTCCGGCTGATCTGGTCAGGTTTGTGAAAGCGATTCTGGGGCGGAGGCAACTTTAGCGCTACTGGAAATTGACTTGCAGTAAAAATATATTTTAAGGTGGTTGATCTTCTGAAGGTTCTTTTTGTGGAGTCGCATAACTTAGACCGGCCTGATCCCCTGGGTTCGCATCATTATATCCGCCTCTTTCAGGAGGCTGGTCATGATTGTTTCTGGGTGGGTCCGGCGATCAGTCCCCTGCATATCTTTAAGCCCGATGCCTTAAACCGCCACCGGTTTAGAGTTTGGCGCGATGGAGGGCGCGAAGTGGAGGGCATCGGCTGGCTGGTACCGCTGACCCTGCTTGTCTATTACAACCTGCCCCTGCTGCGCAGTTTAGCGGTCGGGCGCAGCCAGTACCGTTTATGCCTGCCCCCGCTAACCGGACAGCTGAAAAGAAAAGGTTTTGAACAGGTTGACCTGCTCTGGTGCGCTGGGCCGACTGCTTTAAGCCTGCTTGATTTGGTGCCTCACCGGTTGAGCTGTTACCGGTTGGCCGACCGCCTGGATAAGTTCAGCGGGATTCCTGCTAATGTCGGGGCACTGCAGCAAGAGCTGATCAAACGGGTCGATTTTGTGCTTGCCACTTCGCGCTCACTGTGGGAGTGGGCTTGCTCGGTGCGGGAAGAAGATGTTTACTATTTGCCGAACGGGGTAAGCGAGATCTTTTTTAAAGAGGAGAAGGCTCTGCCGTCCGATTATCCTGCCGACTGCAGGCCGGTGGCGGTCTACGCCGGCGCTATAGATACCCGCTTTGATCTTGAAACACTGGCCTATGCGGTGCGGGTCGTGAAGGATATTCATTTTCTGCTGATCGGTCCGCTTGCGTGCGAAAAGCTGAAACCCGGACTTGAGGCCCTGCAGGTTGAAGATAATTTTACCTGGCTGGGTCCGAAGGATTACCGGAAGCTTCCTGCCTACCTGCAGGGGAGCAAGGCCGGCTTAATTCCTTTTCATCTAAATGAGCTGACCGAGGCGGTAAACCCGATCAAGTATTATGAATACCTGGCCTGCGACCTGCCGGTGGTGGCCCCGCCAATGCGCGAGCTAACTGAAATGGGCGGACCCCTGCACAGTTTCAGCGGTAAAGAAAGTTTCTGCGCCGCGTTGCGTGAGGCTGTAGCCGAAGGAGTAGAGAATATAGAATCAGGGAGTTTTGGGGAGAGCAAAGAAAAAAAGACGGGGGAAATAGCTCACCTGAAAGGAAGCGCCGATCAAAATAAAAATGACCGCAAGGGGTTCGATTCCCCGGTCAGCTTAAATGCCGGTTCAGGCCAACCTGCGCGGGCTAATAAAGACCAATTCCGGGAGTTTGCAGCCCGGAACACCTGGCGGAGCCGCTTTGAAGAAGTATTAGACATTGTGAAGAGGTTAAATGAGGTGTAAAGATTAAATGAAACAAAGGAAATATAATAGTCAGAAGGATTGCTTCTGGTTATCTGTTGTGGTAATCGGGCGCAATGAAGCTAAACGACTGCCCGCGCTGTTTGCTTCCCTGCCTTCAGGAGAAGATATCGAGTGGATATATGTTGATTCATGTTCTGAAGATGAGAGCACAGCTATCGCCCTGAAGTATGGGGCTCAAGTTTACCTTGTCGATAAAGATTCGGTTTACGCTCCCGGAACGGGCCGCTATATTGGCACAAAGGAAGCCAGGGGGTACTGGATTTTGTATCTGGACGGTGATATGGTTCTGCGTCCTGAGTTTTGCGCCTTTTTAGAAAGCCTGAAGAATGCAGAAGATATACCCACCCGGGTGGCCGGTTTTGTCGGGCGTACCTGCAACTACTATTACGATCATAAGTATAGCATTGTTGAGGTGCGCGATTATGTTGTCCTGCCAGAGCGGGAAATGGGTCCGGAGGTGGGCTGGGGAAAACCGGCCGGTTATCACGGGGGCGCAGTGCTTTACCGGCGAGACTTAGTAATAAACTCCGGTAATTGGAACCCTGCGGTATACCAGCTGGAAGAGATCGACTTATACAGCCGCATCCGCGCCCGGGGCGGCCTGTTGATGGCTGTCGATCTGCCGATGGCCGATCATTATACACCCTATTTAAGCAGCATGGAAAGAATAAAGCTTAACTTTCTGCCTTCCTGGCGGGGCAAAAAACTTTACGGGGCGGGCCAGGTTGTGGCGGCCCGGTTTAAAGCAGGCACCTTGCTTCAGTTTATAGCCTGCTATCCGTATCCTTTCCTGGTTTTCAGCGGCCTGTTTACCGCACCGTTTCTTTATTTGCTCTGGCCTCCTTTAGCGCTGCTTGGCAATGCTGCAATTGCGGTCTGGCTTGGTCTGACAAACAAGTGGTACTTTTACCTGGTCTACCTGGGCAACCTTTTGCAGATCTTCCGCGGCCTTGGCCGTTATACCCCCCTCACCCCCAGTTACCGGAAAATGTCATAGTATTGAGGAAATGTTAGATGTTGAGGCCAGGGGGATGATAAGGAACGACGTTGTCGGCAACTATTTATTTTCCTAATTTAAAGTAAAGCGTCCCATCTTTAAATAGCCAGTAATTTTTGTCCCGCTAACCTGTAAACTAAGACTAGCAAATAATGTAATAAAATATTTTATCGGACACTTTAAACGGCTTTTCCGAAATGCTTCCGCATTTATAGCTAGAGGTGTATAATAGGCAGGAAAAATGCCTCATGTAAAGAAAATAACCTATATAAGGCAATAAGGTCCATAATTTTTAACTGTTTTTATTAATAACTCCAGTGGCTGTAATCATTAATGCGGAGAGGGTTGCGATGGTTGTTGAAAGAAATGGAATAAGCGTTAAGCCTGAAGGCATACCGAAGTGGTTGGTTGGCTTAGTTGATATTGCCCTTGCCAACCTGGGGCTCTATATCGGTTTTGTCCTGGCGATAGGCGAATTGCAGAGTTTTCAGATTGGCCCTCTTTTCGTTTTATTTCCCGCAGTATCCCTGGTAACCGTACTGCTTTTTAACAATCTCGGTCTCTATTCCAACCAGCGCAGCGGTTTTATGCCGATCGTGCGAGCCCTGGTTATTGGCGTGATCGGACTGACCATTTTTAGCATCTTCTTTGCATTTTGGACGAGAGCTTTTATTTTTCAGCGTACTGTTTTCGTGGCGGCGCCTTTGCTCCAGCTTGTTTTTCTGCTTGGTTGGAGAATCCTCTACTGGCGCCTGGAGCAGTGGATTCACGGCCAAAAAGAACTGCTTGTGATCGGCAACCGGATTGAAGCAGATCACGCCCTGGAAAAAATCATGTGCTTACCGAAAGGGATTTTTGAAGTGACCAGGGTTTTAGAACCCGAAAAAGTTGATGAATTGCCGGCATGGCTGGATAAAGTCGATGCGGTTTTGATAACCGGTTCTATTGACATGGAACAGAAAAACAAGATCATCCGGGAAAGCTTTGATAAAAATAAGGAAGTTTTTATAGTGCCCGATCTCTATGAAATTATTTTAACCAGGGCCGCGATGACCCAGGTTCATGATACCCCGGTGATAGAATGCCACGACATGCAGCTTTCTTTTTTACAGTTATTGACGAAAAGGAGTTTTGACCTGTTTTGCGCCCTGCTTTTAGTAGTGCCCGCGCTGCCGCTGCTGCTATTTACCGGCCTGGCGGTGCGTCTTAGTTCTCCGGGCCCGATAATTTTTTCCCAGGAACGGGTTGGATTAAGGGGCCGCTTATTTACCCTTTATAAACTGCGGACCATGATAGCCGATGCTGAAGAGGACAGCGGGCCCGTATTTTCGCTGGAAGAAGATGATCGGGTTACACCCGTTGGCCGTTTCTTAAGAGCAACCAGGTTTGATGAACTGCCCCAGCTTTACAACGTGCTGCGCGGCGATATCAGTATTGTCGGCCCGCGTCCTGAAAGGCCTTTCTTTGTTGAGCAATTCCAGCAAATAATGCCCGAGTACAAGCTGCGCCACCTGGTTAAACCGGGG
>SLHT01000055.1 GCA_007136055.1 Syntrophomonadaceae bacterium | reverse complement strand
GTGGTGTTGATAGGGGGAGGGGCATCATTGCCGGGAACCGTGGAAGTGGCCGGCAAGGTGTTTGCCATGCCGGTACGGATCGGTGTTCCTGGTGAGGGCCTGGCGGGCTTGGCCGATTCGGTTCGCCGGCCCAAGTACGCAACAGCGGCGGGATTGGCCCTATATGGAGCGGATAGATTGCTGGCCAGCGGTTCCACCAGCGGACTGGCGCAAGGAGCGGTAGGCCGCATCGTTGGCTGGATAAGGGATTTCTTTTGATTTGTCGTGTGGGATTTACTTCGATCCCATGTGGATCGCAAGCCGGTGAGAGCGTTCTGAAGCGCTTCGCCAAGGAAACAAAGGAGGATTGATTATGACGATCTTCGAGTTTGAGGATGCAGCGGTGCGGAACGCCCGCATGAAGGTCGTGGGCGTCGGCGGTGGCGGCGGCAATGCCGTCAATCGCATGATTGACGAAGAGCTTGATGGCGTCGAGTTCATCAGTGTGAACACGGATACGCAGGCGCTAAAGAACTCCAAGTCCCACATCAAGATCCAGATCGGCAAGCAACTCACCCGGGGCCTGGGTGCCGGCGCTCGACCGGAGATCGGAAGACAGGCTATCGAGGAGAACCGGGATGAGGTGGCCAGCGCGCTGGAAGGTGCGGATCTGGTATTCATCACCGCCGGTATGGGCGGTGGTACCGGGACCGGTGCGGCGCCGGTGATTGCGGAGATGGCCCGGGAAATGGGCGCTCTGGCCATCGGCATAGTGACTCGCCCCTTCCTCTTCGAGGGGAAGAAACGGATGCGGCAGGCGGAACAAGGGCTGGGAGAACTCCGTCAGTCCGCGGATACCATGATCGTGGTCCCCAACGAGCGGCTTCTTTCCGTCGTTGGCAAAGGCACGTCATTCCGGGAGGCCCTGAAGCGGGCGGATGAGGTCTTGTTGCACGCCACGCGAGGGATCAGCGATCTGATCAACGTCACCGGCGAAGTGAACGTGGACTTTGCGGATGTGCGCACCGTCATGGACAGCAGAGGCCCGGCCCTGATGGGGTCCGGCTTTGCCAGTGGCGATGATCGGGCGGTGCAGGCGGCGCAGGAAGCCATTTCCAGCCCCCTGCTGGATGATGTATCCATCGAGGGCGCCGCAGGAGTCCTCATCAACATCACCGGTGGTCCGGATCTGGCCATTGACGAGGTTACCACTATATCTTCCATCATACAGGAAGCCGCCGGCGAGGATGCAGAAATCATCTTTGGTGCCGTGCATGATCCGGCCCTGGAGGGAGAAGTGCGCGTGACGGTGATAGCCACGGGACTTGGCGGTGTGGAAGAGCCGGAGCAATCCTTGCGGATAGGGTCCCGTACCAACGGACATGCGCTGGGTGCAGCCGTACACAAACCGGTGAAGCCTGAGCCGGTAGCGGTGGCGGTAGGTGGTGGCGCCCCGGTCCCGAGCTCCTCACCGCACCCGTTTCGCAGGGATCAGGTGGCGGATCTTGATATACCCACTTTCATACGTCGTCAGATGGACTAGTTTTGTTGTAGTGGATTCTATCAGGGGGCGATCTTGGGGCGATACAGGTTTTTCGGGCTGATTGCGTTTGTCGGACTGTTTTACGTAGGCTATTCCGGCTGGATCGGGAATAGCGGTGGGATTGATCCGGAAGAACTGCCGTTGCTGGATGCTCTGTTGGTGGACCCGGCGGAGACGGTGGAGTCCCACGTGCTGCAACGGGGCCAGACTCTGGACCGCGTTCTGTACCGGGCGGGTTTTTCCGGTAATGAGTTGCACTCTTTGGTGCTGGCGGTAAGGCAGTTTGTGAATCCCCGGGTCTTGCCTGTGGGACTCGAGGTCCGCGTCAGGCGCTGGTATCCCGACGGTGAGACACGGGCGCTGGAGATGCGGCTCAACGCCGATACCATGGTGGTCCTGGCTCCGGAGCAGGGTGCCGGGTGGGATGGTTCGGTGGTGGTTACTCCGGTTACGGTGGACACAGTGTACATGGCTGGTGTGATCCAGCAAGGCGGCTCGCTATACCGGGCCATAATGTCCGATGAGTCGGTGGATATGCGGCCCGCCGACCGGGATCGCCTGGTGGACCACCTGGCCAACACTTACGCGTTTACGCTGGCTTTCAGCCACCAGATCCGGGCAGGCGACAGCTACCGGCTGGCCTTCCAGCGGGAAGTGCGCCCTGACGGCAGCATGCGGCGGGGGAGGGTCCTGGTTGCCGAGATCCAGAACCGCGGTCGTATACTTCCAGCCATCTATTTCGACGCCCCTGATGTGGCCGGATACTATGATCGGGGCGGCGAAGCGCTGCAGCGCGCTTTCCTGCGGGCTCCGCTGGAATATCGCCGGATCACTTCCAGTTTTTCCCATAGTAGATTTCACCCGGTTCTTGGCGTAAACCGGCCACACATAGGGGTGGATTTCGGTGCGCCCACCGGGACCCGGGTATACGCTACGGCGGATGGCGTGGTTGCTTCAGCCGGATGGGATGGAGGTTACGGCAATGTAGTGAGGATCAACCACGCAGGAGGTTACAGAACCCTTTACGCCCACCTGAGCAGATTTGCCGCCGGGATGCGTGCGGGACGTCGGGTGGGACAAGGTGAACTGATCGGGTATGTGGGAGCTACCGGATTGGCTACCGGACCTCACCTTCATTACGAACTGCACAGAAACGGGGTTCCGCTGAATCCCATGACGGTGGAGTTGCCCGGTGCCCCCCCCATTCCATCTGCTTTGCGTGACCAGTTTGCCGAGATCAAGAGTGAGCGTTTGAAGCTCCTGGAACGTGCCGGACCCCAGGGCTCGCCCGGTGCGGCGGGGACCAGCGTGGCGGAGCAGACAGACCAGGTTCGGCAGTAGAAGAGGTTGAGACACCCCTCCGTCAGTGTTGTCGCTTTGCAGCAACGAAAAACCCCCGCAGCGTGGCACGGGGGGAGGAGTCATGATTCCTCCGTCAGCGTTGTCACTTTGTAGCGAGTAGTTCCCCCGGCGTGTGGCCGGGGGGTGCCGAGGATATCAATGACAAGGTTGTTCAAGCACAAAACGGAACAGAAGGGTTTGTGGCAACGCATCAAGGAAGTTGCCCTGACGGATGTGGGCGTTCTGGTGAAGGGCATGGACGTGGCCTCCGTGGAAGCTGCGGAGGAGTTGTTGCTATCGCACGACTTTGGTGTGTCTGCGTCCATGAGGTTGGTGGACAGGCTGGAAGAGTTGACCAGGTCGGGCCGGGTACGGGGCGAGGCGGACCTGCGTCAGGCTTTGGAAGCGGAGATACAGGCGGTGCTGGGGACCGATGGAACCGACACGGCTCTCAGGTTCG
>SLHT01000036.1 GCA_007136055.1 Syntrophomonadaceae bacterium | reverse complement strand
AGGTCGACCTGCTGCTTTTTTATCCCAGCACGGGTAACCCGGGAAAGTTTAAGTAGATCATCGATCAGTTCACTCATGTAAAGGGCTGCTTTATGAATCCGGTCTAAGTAGTGGCGGCCCTGATCGTCCAGGTGATCGTCGTAATTAGATATAAGGTTTGCGCTGAAGCCTTGAAGGGCGCGCAGCGGCGCGCGCAGGTCGTGGGAAACTGAGTAGGCGAAGGCTTCCAGCTCATTGTTTACAGCTTCGAGCTGGATGGTGCGCTCCTTAACCCGCTGTTCGAGCTCTTCGTTCAGCCTACGAATCTCTGCTTCGGCCTGTTTGCGGTCAGTAATATCTGTATGAGTTCCAATCATACGAAGAGGGAAACCGCTTTCGTCTCTTTCGTAGATCTTGCCTTTTCCATTTATCCACATCCACTGGCCGTCTTTCTTTTTAAATCTGAACTCAATATTGAACTGATCTGAATTGCCTTTCAGGCAAGCGTCTATTGCCTGCTGTGCTATGGGGAGATCATCTTCATGTACTCGCTCCGCCCAGCTATTAAAACTATTTGAAAACTCATTTGGTTGGTATCCTGCCATAGTATAATAGCGTTTATCAAAGTAAGTTTCATCAGTTAGCAGGTTCCAATCCCATAACCCCTCATTTTTGACAGCCATCGCCAGGTCCAGCCGCTCTTCACTTTCGCAAAGGGCTTGTTCAGTTTTCTTAAGCTCGGTAATATTTTGCATGCTAACTAAAACCTGCTGCTCTTCTTTTAGAAATAATCTTGTGGTTGAAAGATGGATGTATGCGGTTTCTTCTTTTCCCTTAATCATAAACGGAAGGCTTGTTTCCACCTGGTTGTAGCTCCTGCCTGTTTCAAGGGTGTCTAAAACGGTTTTGCGGACTGTGCAATCCTTACAGTAAAGACCTGTGCCGCACCCTTCCGGGTCTTCAAGAGCATATAGACAACCCAGCGCTTCGCCGCCGTGAAGTCCGATCATTTCTTCTGCTTTTTTCCCGGCAAACAATGAGCAATACCCATTTATTTTTCTGACCATCTGATCTTTATCTGCCAGCATCATAATCAATGGGGCATTTTCATAGATAGCCGCCAGTTCAGTCTCGCGCAAGGCCTGTTCGGTTTTCTTGTTCTTGCTAATATCACGAAAAGCTACGGCAAAATGGTCCGGCTTGTCACTGTAGGTGTTTACATCGTACCAGAGGCCGAGCGGTTCGGAGAAGCTTTCGAAACAGGTTGGTTTGTCGCTTAAAGCGACCTTGCCGTAGGTGCCAATCCAGCCAAATTCAGCTTTTTTTATATCTGGTAATACCTCAGTGACCTTTTTGCCGATTATCTCTTTCCGCCTCAGCCCGGTCATAGCTTCAAAAGCTCTGTTAATCTCTAAGAAGACATAATCCACCGGGGTGCCGTGATCGTCTAAAACGATCTGATGATAGGCGAAAGCATCGGGTAGGCTTTCGATCAGAAAGCAGTAACTGTCTTTTTCCGGAGTCATTAATTAACACTACCTTCATAAAAGGCAAATTCCAGAGCACTATTATGGTAAGAATAATTCTTTTTTCTCTAAATATTCCGGAATCCCTGCTTGGTTTATATATTTTGGCTTATTGGACAGGGAGCGAAAGATAAACTTTGCACACAGCAGGCAACTTACGATAACCGCATATTATGTAAGAGGTGGGCTTTGCACCGGTATTTGTGCGGTGTGGGCCGATTGCATAATGTGCTGTTATCGCTGAAGTTGCGACAGCTTACGCGGAATGAGCCGGAGCCTGGACCGGCGTTCCTTATGCATGACGCGGACCCGGGCGGGTCGCGCATGAAGAAACGGTTGTGTGCCACGGGTTAGAGCCATGGTGGTGAGCGTTAAGGAAAAGGCAGGAATGAACCTGTTTGGTATGAGATAGGGAGACGAGTGCAAGCGAACCGCTGTTGAAATATCAAAACGCGTTGAGATGGCGTCAGAACCGGGGAGTAACCGTTGCTCCGGGATAAGCCTGGAGGGGGCCTGTTTACTGACCAGGCGGCGCCCGGTATAGAGCTGGGGCTTCATTGATTATCTTGAGTGTCTGAGAAAAGTGTTGGGACCAGCTTTTCCGCAATTTCCTCAACAGGCATTTTTATACCGGCAGTGATTTTGACCAGTAACCGGCGAGGTAAGAATAGGTACGTCTTGGATGAGACCTGTTTCCAGCATAACCTGTACCTGACTACGGCGAGTTGCTTGTTCACTGCTTTTAACGTTATTATTAGGAAGGGACTTTTTTGTGTAACACAAAACTCCAGATTACACCTAAGATCAAGAAAGCCAATCCTACTGCAGCAGAAATTAATGCAATTGTAGAAATACTTTCAGCAATATAGGCAAATACGTTTTCAATCAGGCCGATTGATAGAGGCAATCCGCCAGCCTGTGTTTCGGTTAAGGCTAGATCCGCTACAATGCTTTCTAATACTCGGATGCTTAATAAAAAGCTTAAGCTAAATATTATAGTTGCCATACCGAACCATTTAAGCCCTCCTGCCGGTTTAGCTAAAAGGATCATGGAAACAAGCAGAATGCCGAATAAAAGGTAGGCCAGATAAATATATATGTGCCGATACTGCTGATACAAAGACAATAAATACTCTGCTTCTAGAGGGATAGTAATTTCAGCCTGGATCCGGGCAAGGTTTATTTCTTCAGAAAGCCCCAGTTCCCTGGCAATGCTGGCGGCCCTTGCTTCTACTACTGCAGGATGAGTATGTCCGCCCAGTTCCTCTAACTGTTCCATAGGTAAATCAACAGTTTCCCAGACCATTATTTCCCTGAAGCTGTTTTCAATATCATCCATATTGATAACGGCTGTAAGAACCTGTTGCTCCCCTCTGATCAAAGTCAGAACATCTTCAACGACCAAAAGTAACTGGGACTCAATCCATAGTGGATCAAGAACACTCCAATAAGTAGATATTGCATAGATGAATAAATCCTTTTCTTCTTCAAAAACAGCCCGGTTTTCCCGGTCCATATCTGCTAAAGCCCGGGCAAAAACTATATCTACAAAAGAATCCGTTAGTTCCTCATAAACACTTGGGATCAGGTCGGTTTCGTTAAATAGGTCTTCATAATAATCCGAGCTTAAAATTGTTTTTTCAGCACTCATTACTGCCAGGTAAACCCAACCGCTGATAATCATGATTATTGCAATTAATATTAGCGAAAAGATCTTTAAACCACGCATAAAACCACCTGCTCTTTAATTGACTTATCTAAAATTTCAATTATCACCGATTTTCGCGTTCACTAATCTAATAAACATTTTACCACATAACATTT
>SLHT01000054.1 GCA_007136055.1 Syntrophomonadaceae bacterium | reverse complement strand
TTAAACAAGCTATTGGAAGTTTTTCTCCTAAAATTAAAGGAAACAAATCCATATCAACCGAATTAAGCTTATAATATTATTTTTTAATATTTTTCCCAAAAAATAGCGGTGCAAAAAGGGGGCGAACATCAAAAATAATTATTCTGGGTTAAGAATGCTTTCCATTATTGCTTTAATTGTTTCTTTGATTTTTATTACTGGCTGTTCTAACGGTATACCAACGGTTAAAGGGTTTGAAGTTTTTTTTACTGTTTTAGATGAAAATAATATCCCCATTGAGAACGCAGTGACCACTCTGGATGGCAAATCTAAAGTAACTGATAGCGATGGGATAGCCATTTTCACGAAACTTGATGGAACCTATGATTACAATATTTCCGCCAATAATTATGAAAGTAAAGAGGGCTTGGTTGTAGTAAGTGGTGATAATGTATCCGTAAACATTAATCTTAACCAATTAACAACAGGATACAGTATTACCTTTTTTGTCCAGGATGCCAAAGGTGATCCCATTAAATCCGCAACCATCATCTTTGATAATGAAGAAGGAACTACCAATAGTAACGGGATCTTTTCTTTCATCAGGCCAGATGGTACTTACAATTACGGTGTTAATGCTGAAGGATATTTAGGTTTAGTAGACCAGACTATCACTGTCGAGGGAGCCAACCTGACGGAAATAATTAATCTATCTCTTGATACCCCTGATGGCTATATAGGCATCTTTGACTGGGAAGATTTAAATAATGTAAGAAATGATTTAGGTGCGGCTTATTTTTTAATGAATAATTTAGATTCAAACACTCCGGGATACAATACTTACGCAAGCAGTACAGCAAATGAGGGTTCTGGCTGGCTCCCAATAGGTGATGACCAGAACCAATTTGCCGGAAGGTTCAAAGGGAATAATTTCATAATCAGCGACCTTTTCATCCATAGACCTTCAGAAACATTTATAGGATTATTTGCTCGTATTAACGGTCAAGAGGGAGTCATTATTGACCTGGGACTCGAAAAGGTTACCATTACAGGGAAAAGCTCTGTAGGAGGGCTAGCTGGAATGCTGAGTGGGAGTAACCCCTCAATAGAGAATTGTTTTTCAACAGGAAATATCTCCGGTGAAGCCTACGTAGGTGGGCTAATTGGAGCAGCTTTAAATTCAATTCTAATGGGTTGTTATTCCACTGCCAGTATCTCAGGAGAAAATAATGTTGGGGGGTTGGTTGGAGGTCTTAATAGTTCAAAGGTTATCGACTGCTTTTCTACCTCAAAGGTTATTGGAAACCTTAGGGTTGGAGGGTTGATTGGAGATAATTCTGGCCCGGGGATTAAAGGCCTTCATTATGTTTCTGAAAGCTTCGCCACAGGTGAAATCAATGGAACTTCTTACGTTGGTGGTTTGGTAGGTCGAAATTCAAATAACGATATTATTAACTGTTTTGCCAGCGGCAATGTTTCCGGGGCTGGATTTTTTGTTGGGGGCTTGTTAGGTTGGACTGAAGGCCTGGATATTGAAAACTGTTATGCAAAAGGAACTGTAACCAATAACAGCAAACATACCGGTGGTCTGGTAGGTTATTTAAAAACATCCAAAGTATATAATTCTTATGCCCGGGGAGATGTGTCAGGAAATGAAGCAGTTGGAGGCCTGATAGGGACAGCGGAGGCTGATATTAAACATTGTTACGCAATAGGAACTGTCATTGGGGAGAAGTATGTAGGAGGTTTAGCTGGTTTTACAACTCAAAATTGTTTTATATTCGATTCCTTTTCCTTATATAATATTGACTACGAAATAGTAGGGAGATTGTATTATTTTGACCGGCTACTCGGAAGGGTAACTGAGGCTTACCTGGAAGACATGCAAGAAGAAAAAATTTATACCACTGCAGAATATTTACCAGGAACCCATTATTTAAATATGTATGAAGCCTGGGACATTACGCTCTGGAATTTTGGGACTGAAACCAATCCGGCTTTTCCAACCCTTTTTTGGGAATAAAACAAAATAGTAAAAAAGGATTATCCCGAAAGTTAAATAAAAACCCATAAAGAACTGCTTTCTTGATTAAAATTTTTTTAACCAATAGCAGTTCTTTTTTCCTTGTTTTTGAAAGTGGATAATTTATTTTCCCGGTTTCCCACCGCCCGGACCAAAGGCGCAGGCGGAGCTTTAGTCCGACCCCACCTAGGACTGGACAAACCGGGCGTGACAGGAGTTTGAACCATAGAGGTAAGGGCGTCCGCTTCGTGATTTGCCTTCATTGATTTATCACCAAGAACCACTTTGCTATCCCCGCCCCGAAGCATTAATCGTCCTGTTAGCTAAAGTCCTCCCCTAAATAACCTTTTCCAAGAATATTTTCCCTATGTCTACCAAAGTTACATACAGCATTAAGCCTATCATAAAAACCCATCCAGCAATAGCTAAAGGAACGTGTAAACGCAAAAATTTTGGATGTATCTTCTCCAGCGAAAACAGCAAAATCTTTCCTCCATCCAATACAGGAATTGGAAGTAAATTTAGAACTGTAAGATTTAGACTTATAAGCGCTACAAACTGAAGAGCATTAAGCCAATTTGTTCCTACAAAATTGCCACCCTGGGCCACAATACCTACAATACCCGATAACTGTCCCGGATTGGTTAGCACATAAGGTAAAGAAACTACTATTTCATACATTATTTTGGTTGCTTGTGTAATGGGAATTTGTAAAACATTTGCGAATGACAACCCCGAATTAAGAGAATAAATCACCGAAAAACAAATAACAGGTAAAATAAAACTTGCTATTGGTCCCCCCAATGCCATAATTATCCTTTTCTTAACTGGTAATGCGAAATATTCATTTTGATCTTCAATTTCAGGTAGAACATAACCCCCTAAAGGGATGAGAGACAACCTATACTCAGTCCCTCCCCATTTCTTGCTAAATAACTTTGGCCCAAATCCAATTGAGAAAATTGAAATTGGCATCTGTACTCCTTTAGCCGCGATTAAATGACCAATTTCATGAAATAGTATTACAAAACCAATTAATAGCGCTACAAAAATATAACTCATGGTATTACCCCTTTCCTATATATTTTGCACTCAATTCAACAAAAAATGTAGTTTCAGATATGCCATTTCGCAGTATTTCGAAATTAATGAGACCTATCCAGGATTTGGCTTGGTTTCATTAGCTTGGGTGCGGTTACGAAGGAACCGAAAACCCTGCTGCTATATGATCCTCTCGATATCTTTTGTTTTTCAAATTCTAAGATTTTTTTTAATCATTGGATTTTTTGAGAACCATTGTACTTTATTAATAAAGCCACCTTTATACTTCACCC